>JAUZRW010000234.1 GCA_030950085.1 Anaerolineae bacterium | reverse complement strand
CTCCTCAATCGCATTGTGGATGGCGTTACGTATGTCGGGCGCAAAATCCCTAATTGGGACTATCAGCAGAATGCAACTCGCAAGGCCCTTGATAGCGGTCAGGGTTTTGAATATCATGATTTTTCTGGGATGGCTTAGTCCAATGATTGACACGTTAGCAATTTTTGCCTATACTGTGGGCATGATTACGATACATTGCACACCCAATTTTGAACCGATGGCTATGCCAATGTCACATAGAGAGGGCAGACGGCTGCTTTAGCGTTGGGCTGTGAAAGTTGCATAACAAATCACAACCGTTTGTCATTTGGCAGGCGGTTTTTTGTTGCACAATTTACCATTATAATCACCCAAACGTCGAACACATCTCGGACGAAAGGACATCGTATATATCATGAGTAAACCCATACACGTTTCAGTTGCGTGGCCCTATTCCAACGGAGATTTGCATGTCGGGCATCTGGCAGGAGCGTATCTTCCGGCAGATATTTTCGCACGCTACCATCGCCTTAAGGGACATAAGGTATTGATGGTTAGTGGCAGTGATAGTCATGGCACGCCGATTCTGGTTGAAGCGAATAAACGTGGCATTACTGCCCGTGAACTGTTTGAGCAATATCATGAACGCTTTTTGCGGGCACAGAAAAAAGTCGGCATTAGCTATGATTTGTTCACGCATACGGACACTGAAAATCATCATAAAATCGCGCAAGACTTCTTTTTGAAGTTGCTGGAAAACGGGCATCTCAAGAAAGAAAAGCAAACCCTGCTTTATAGCGAAGCGGAAAAACGTTTTCTGCCTGACCGTTTTGTCGAAGGTACTTGCTATATCTGCGGCTATGAGAGCGCACGCGGCGACCAATGCGATAATTGTGGCAATCTGATGGAAACGACAAAATTGATTGACCCACACAACATCGAAAATCCTGATGATAAACTCATCCCGCGTGAAACCGAGCATTACTTTCTGCAATTGCAACAATTCGTTGAGACGCTGATTCCGTATCTGGAAAAACACAAAGACCATTGGCGAGCGAATGTCTATAACTTTAGTGCCAATTTCGTCAAAGATTTGCGTCAGCGCCCGATTACCCGTGATATTGATTGGGGCATTGATGTGCCGCTTGAGGGTTGGGGAAACAAGAAAATGTATGTCTGGTTCGAGGCCGTGATGGGTTACTTCACAGCCTCTGTGGAATGGGCGAAAAATGTTGCCAAAGATGAAAATGCTTGGAAAGAATGGTGGTATAACCCCGAAAGCAAAATCTATAATTTCATCGGCAAAGATAACATTCCTTTCCACACGGTTATTTGGCAATCGGAAT
The DNA here is from genome assembly GCA_030950085.1 of Anaerolineae bacterium. GTDB lineage: Bacteria > Chloroflexota > Anaerolineae > Aggregatilineales > Phototrophicaceae > JAUZRW01. The sequence goes on along the minus strand of JAUZRW010000234.1, from coordinate 15,926 downwards.
TGCTAGGTGTCAACGGCATTTATAATGACCATAGTGATGCCGAGAGCTACGATGCCGATTTGCAATTGCCCTTTGATGTGCCGGCTAACGAGTTCATGAATATTGAAGGCGATAAGTTTAGCAAGTCGCGCAATTTGGCGATTTGGTTGCCCGATATTCTGGAACGTTATCAAGCGGATGCGGTGCGCTATTATGTGATACGCACGTTGCCTGAGACTACCGACAGTGATTTTAGCTGGCAGGGCTTCTATGAGCGCGTGAACAACGAATTGCTTGCGGCATGGGGCAATCTCGTTAATCGTGTGCTGGGTTTTGCTTACAAACGCTTCGATGGGCAAGTGCCGGAGTATGATGAACTGACGGAGGCTGACCAAGCGATTATCGCTAAAGTGCAAGCTGGCTTTGAGACTATTGGCGCTCAAATAGAGGCTGTGAAATTGCGGCAAGCACTGGAAACGACACTGTTGCTGTCACAAGATGTCAACGCATGGCTGAACGAGCGCGAACCTTGGAAAGTCTATAAGGCTGATAAAGCGGATGCTGCCCGTAGCATTTATACCGCGTTGCAGTGCATCAACACGCTCAAGATGCTTTTTGCGCCCTTTGTGCCATTTAGTAGCCAACAAGTACATGAGTATTTGGGCTTTGATGGGCAACTTTTTGGCGACCTCAAAATTGAAGAATATGCCGAAAGTACGCGCAATCATAAGGCACTCGTCTATGACCCCTCAGCAGCAATGGGGACATGGGACGCGCAAGAACTCGCACAAGGACAGGCACTACGTCAACCTGCGCCACTCTTCATTAAATTAGAGCCGGAAATGGTGGCAGAAGAGCAAGCCCGTTTAGGCCAGCCGCGTGATGAGCATCCGATAGAAGTGTAGGAGAATGGCAACGGACGGCATACATGCTGTCCGCCGTTCAATGTCGATAATCTGCTATCTTATGACAGGTTGTTCGTACACCCCAAGAAAACTTGACCATCTGTGGCAATTGGGGCTGATGACGGTATAATCAAGCAGTATGACAGTTTTATGTGAGGGGAATAGCATGTCTGAGGCAAAAGATATTGCCCGTGAGCGCGTCGCGGAATTAGTGACAAAATTCCAGAATGACTCGCAGCGCAAGAGCCACAAAGAGCAACCGACACGCGAATATTATATTTTGCCGCTTTTTCGCGCTTTGGGCTGGGATACAGAAAGTCCGGCTGAACTGGCGGCAGAAGAACAAATTTCACGCGGATTTGTAGATTTTGGCTTTTACCTCAATGGCGTGCCGCAATTTTACCTCGAAACCAAGAGTGTCAAGGAAAAAATCGACAAAGTTGAACACATGCGCCAGAGTATCAATTACTCGTTTTTGAAAGGCGTGACATGGGCGGTCTTGACCGATTTTGAGCGTTTGATGGTCTTTAATGCTGATTGGGAAGAAAAAGACCCTCGCAAAACTGTTTTTCTCGATATTCATTTTGAAGAATATACGAATGGGCAATTTGATGATTTGTGGCTGCTCAGTAAAGAGGCGATGCAGCAGCGCGAGATTGACAAAAAAGCCGAACGCTATGGCAAAAAGGCGAAAAAAGAACCCGTTACGGTCTCGCTCTTCAATGATTTGACCGATTGGCGCAGGCGCTTATTCAATGAGATTCGGCAACAGGCGACGACGTTATGGGCGCAAGATAGCCGCAAGGTCGATAATGCTGTGCAGAAATTTTTTGACCGCCTGATTTTCATCCGCACAGTGGAAGACAGGGGCATTGAACCGTCGCGGCTGAAAGCGATTGTGCGCCAACATAGCAAAAAAGGTCTCGTTTTCCCTCAATTGCTGAAATTATTTGCCGAACTGGACAATGTTTATAATAGCAACCTCTTTGCCCAACATGAACTGGACATGATGGAGGTGCATGACCCGACATTGATTGAGGAAATTGTCGATGGGCTTTATCGGCAAACGGGGAATTTGGTGCAATATGATTTTAATGCCATTACTGCCGATATTTTGGGCGCGGTCTATGAGCAGTATCTCAGTTTCAAGGCGAATGACCCCGATGCCAAAGTGGATACGGGCAAGAGTAAAAAGCGCAAATCGCAGGGCATTTATTATACGCCGCAATATGTGGTGCGCTATATCGTGCAGAATACTGTTGGCAGAATGCTGGAAAGTGGCATCGACCCCCATAGCCTGACGATTGTTGACCCTGCTTGTGGCAGTGGTTCGTTTTTAATCGAGGCATTTGATGTTTTAGACCGTTGGTTGGCAAAAACAGAACCCGATGTTGAGGCACAAGTACGGCGCGAACGGATTCTGAAAGAGAATATTTTTGGCGTAGATTTAGACGAACAGGCGATTGAAGTCACGCGCTTGAATTTGATGTTACGCGCTAGTTTTTCGCGGCGCAAATTGCCCTATCTGACGAATATCAAGCATGGCAATAGCCTCATAGAACCCCCAAAATCTACAACGGACGGGACTCCCCTCCTTGAGTTCGGGGAGGGGCTGGGGGTGGGGTCATTCAATTGGCAGGAGCGTTTCCCTGATGTTTTTGAACGCGGCGGTTTTGATGTCGTGATTGGCAATCCGCCTTATGTGCGCCAAGAGACACTCGCTATCGGCTTCAAAGAATATGCTCAATCTGCCTATGAAACGTATGCTGGAACTGCTGATTTGTATGTTTATTTTGTGGAAAAAGGGTATAAGCTGCTGCGCGAGAATGGGCGCATGGGCTACATTTTGCCGAATAAGTGGCTGCGTGCCAATTATGGTAAGAAATTGCGCGAATTTCTGCACGATAAGGCAGAGACATTGATTGATTTTGGCGAATTACCTGTGTTCAAAGATGCAGGTACATTCCCGTTGATTATGACATTGAATAAACAAAAACCCCTATCCCCAGCCCGTTCCCCAAAACATGGAGAAAGGGAGCAAAAAGACTCGGCAACGGACGCAAACCCCTATCCCCAGCCCTTTTCCCAAAACATGGAGAAAGGGAGCAAAAAGGCAACGGGCGCGACAGGTCTCGTCCCTACAGATGGTGAAAATGCAGGGAAGGCAACCATGCCCGCCGAAGATGTAGGGGAGCATGGCAATGCGCCCATAAACGACAATATCATTCATGTGGCACAGGCGACACAATTGCCCGAAAACAATGCCACGCTGAAAAGTGTTTTGCCTGATTTTTACGCTGTACCGCGCACAGCACTGGATAAAAAAGGCTGGTCATTGGCACATCCCGAAGAACAACGCTTGCTCGATAAACTGAAAAATTGTGGTGTCCCATTAGGCGACTATGTCGATGGCAAGATATATCGCGGTGTATTGACAGGTCTAAATGAAGCATTTGTCATAGACCGCAGCAAACGCGATGAATTGATTCGTCAAGACCCCAAAAGCGCCGAATTGATTAAGCCTTTTCTAGCAGGGCGTGATGTGAAGCGTTATCAGCAACCCCAGAGTGATAAATTTTTGATTTTTACGCGACGTGGCGTGAATATAGACGATTATCCCACCATTAAAGCATACTTGGAACAATACAAAGAACACCTGACCCCAAAACCAATGGGATATAAAGGTAAATGGAATGGGCGCAAAGCAGGACGTTATCAGTGGTATGAGATACAGGATACAGTTGCCTATTATGAGGAATTTGAAAAACCAAAAATTGTGTTTCCTGATATTGCAAAAGAAAGCCGAATGACATTTGACACCCAACACACGTTTTTTGGGAATACTGTATACTTCATACCGCTAAACGACTTGTATCTGTTAGCTTTGCTCAATTCCAAATTAATCTGGTTTTATTTTAAGAATGTGGCAACAGTCTTGGGCAATGCAGATAAAGGTGGTCGTTTACGTTGGTTTAGTCAAGATACGACGCAAATTCCCATTCGCAAATTAGATTTGAACAATCCTAGCGAAAAAGCACAGCACGATAAATTGGTCGCTTTGGTCGAGAAAATGTTAGCCCTCAAAGCGGAGTATGCCGAATTGGAAAAATCGCTCAATGACCGTCGCCATGAGGTCAAAGAAAGTATCGAACGGACGGATAAGGCAATCGACGGGCTGGTGTATCAGCTATATGGATTGACAGATGAAGAAATTGCGATTGTCACCTCTCCCTAAATCCCTCTCCAAAGCATCAGAGAGGGACTTGTCGCGTCCGTTGTATCTATTCAGCTATCCGTGAGAATTGCGGCAGACGGGCAGAAGCCTGTCCCTACAGACCCGTTGTGCTTTGTAGGGACATGACCTGTCGCGTCCGTTTTAGCGCAAAAATGCCTCGTGTAGCCCCCCATCGACACTGAAAATTTGCCCTGTCGTTTTGCTGAAAGCATCCGTAGTCAATAAATAGGCGACTTCGGCTTGGTCTTCGGGCGTAATCGGTGATTTTATCAAGGTGCGTTGGGCGTAGAAATGCGCCAATTTGCTGCGAAGCGTCTCTGTGTCTTCATCGTCACTGAAAGCGATGTTGTACTTTGTGAGCGACGTTATCACACGGTCACGGGGGAACATGCTACTGCCATCGACCACTGTGGCAGGGGCAAGTCCATTAACACGCACTAAGGGCGCAAGTTCAACGGCAAGTTCGCGCACGAGATGATTAGCCGCCGCTTTACTGGTATCATATGCCAGCGAGCCTTTTTTCGGGACAGCCGCATTGACACTGGTTGTTAAAACTAACGTAGCACGTAAGTTTTGCTCTTGCCAAATACGACGCGCTTCATCAGCAACGATATAACCGCCCATGACATTAACATCAAAGGTCAAGCGCCATTTGTCATCGGGGATACGTCCGCTTTTATCGGGGGCAATGAAGATTCCGGCTGTCACGATGATATTATCTATGCCGCCATAGGCAAGAAGTGTCTGATTCAACATATCGTGCACACTATCGCGGTCTGTGATATTAACATCTAAGCCTATTGCCGCGCCACAACCCGAAATCCCTGTGCCAGAAACACCGATTCCCATGCCGTAAATAGTCGTCAACTGGTCAGCCGTCGCTTGTGCCGATTCTGCGTTGAGGTCAGCACAAACGACATGTGCGCCTTCTTTGGCGACTCGTAAGGCTGTCGCAATCCCGATTCCGCTACCAGCACCAATCACAACGACGACATTTCGCGCTAGAGATTTTTCGGCGGGCATCCGTTTCAGTTTCGCTTCTTCTAGCAGCCAATATTCAATATCAAATGCTTCCTGACGCGGCAAGGCAACATAGTCGCTGACCGTTTCTGCGCCGCGCATCACAGCAACCGCATTCATATAAAACTCGGCTGTCACTCGCGATTCGCTCTTATTTTTGCCCCATGCCACCATGCCAATACCCGGTATGAGAATCACACGCGGATTCGGGTCACGCATGGCAGGTGAATTAGGATGTTTGCACGCCTCATAGTAAGCGGCGTAATCTTTGCGATATTGCACAATGCCACTTTGCAATTTTTCGAGCAGTGCCGATACATTTTCTTTTTGCGGATTCCAATCGAGATAAAGCGGCTTGATTTTCGTCCGCAAGAAATGGTCAGGACACGATGTCCCCAGTTCAGATAGGCGTGGCGCATCGTTGGCATTCACAAAACTGAGAATCGTATCGTCAGTTTGCACTGTGCCGACGAATTTATTTTGCTGCGATACCATACCGCGCAGACTCGGCAATATTTGATAGAGGATATTATTGCGCTCTTCGGGCAATAGTGATTGATATTTTTCACCGCCGAACGTTGCAGCGCCTTTATCGCGGTCTTCTATGTAACGGGCAGCTTTTTCAATTAATGTCAGCGAGAGTTCGTAACATGCTTTGTCGTCATTTGCCCAATTGATGAGACCATGTGCGCCCAGAATAATGCCAACAATATCGGGATTCGCCGCGATGGTTTCTTCTAGTACCAAGCCCAAATCGAAGCCCGGACGTTGCCAATCGACCCAAAGCACTGCATCGCCATAGATTTCCTGTGTCAGTGCCTTGCCATTTTTCGAGGCAGCAATCGCAATCACGGCGTTGGGATGGGTATGGTCAACATGGCGATAGGGGATAAAGGCATGGAGTGGCGTATCAATTGAACTCGCACGCGGATTCAAGTTGTAGACACAATGCGGATACATAGCGACCATTTGGTCTTCAATCGCTGTTTTGACACCTTTTTCATCAGCCGCATCATAAATCCCTTGCAATGCCAGCACTTTATCCATGTAAAGCGATGCAAAATTGCCACGTTTGGCTGTCCGTAAATCTCCTCCCGAACCCTTGACAACCATCACATCCACTTCATCGCCTGTGAGTGGGTCAGGCATCATGATTTTGGAAGAGGTATTGCCGCCGCCTGTATTCGTGATACGTTGGTCAGCCCCCAAAATATTTGAGCGATAGACGAGTCTGTCTACTGCGTCAAGTGTGCTGGCATGGGCATCATCCCACAAGTAATCGACATGACGATATTCGTTTCTTTGATAGACCTGCATTGTTGCTCCTTGTTTTCAGGATTTGATTTTTTGTGTTCATGCTTCGTTTTTTCGACGTACAGGATAATGAAGATTAAATTCGGAGATAACCCCACCCCCTAGCCCCCTCCCCGAATTCAAGGAGGGGGAATCAATTCTCCCCTGAATTCGGGGGAGATGTCGCGTCAGCGACAGAGGGGGTTAAACACCGTATTAAATATTTAATCTGCATATATGCCATCCACAGACCAAGAAGTTGTCCTCTTGCGCCTCTGTTTCTCTGCGCCTCTGTGTTACGTTTTTTAGAGTTTTACACCCGTTGCGCGAGTTCACTCTTTTCATAGGCTTTAATTTCGTCCATATAGCCCATGCCGACAGGGACTTCTTGTGCGAGACAATAATAATCCCATACGGCACTGAACGGCATTCCCTTGAGTTCTTCCATTAAGGCGAGGCGACTCGTAAAATCACTGTCATTTTCATATTGTCGCAATAGTGAATGCGGTTCAAGCAGTGCCAATAAGAGTGACCGAATCGCATTCCGTGTACCGATTGTCCATGCGCCAACACGGTTAATACTGGCATCAAAGAAATCGAGTCCGATATGAACCCGTTGTAAAAAGTCGCCGCGCACAATTTCTTGCATAATAGCTTGCAACTCATCACTGAGAGTCACCACATGGTCACTATCCCAACGCACGCCGCGACTGACATGCAAGAGTAATTCATCGACATAGAGCAGCGTAGACGAAATTTTGTCGGAAATACCCTCTGTGGGGTGAAAATGTCCCGCATCTAAGCACAATACAATATCGCGGCTAATGGCATAACCCAGATAAAATTCATGCGAACCGACCACATAACTTTCTGAGCCTAGCCCAAATAATTTACACTCCACAGCATCCAGATTGTGTTGTGGGTCGAGTGGTTTTTCGATAATTTTGTCGAGTGCTGCTTGCAAGCGTTGACGCGGCGCATAGCGGTCAGCCGGCGTATCTTTGTAGCCATCTGGTATCCAAATATTGGTAATGCACGGTGTACCGAGTTCACGCCCGAAATAAGCGCCAATTTCACGACTCGCAATACAATGTTCAATCCAGAATTGGCGCACACCCTCATCAGCATGAGCCAGTGTAAAGCCATCGTCTGCCAATTCGTGCGAAAAAAGCGTCGGGTTGAAGTCCATACCGTGATTATTCGCTTTTGCCCAATCCACCCAACCTGCAAAATGTTCTGGTTGAATTTCATTACGGGGGATTTTGGCATCGCTTTCAAGATAACTGGCATGTAAATTCAAGCGATGATTACCGGGGATGAGGCTATAGGCTTTGTCCAAATCTTTGCGGAGTTCGCTTGCATTTCGGGCTTTGCCGAGATAATTGCCAGTCGCCATAATGCCGCCACTTAAACCGCGTTCGGGGTCTTCAAATCCGCCGACATCATCGCCCTGCCAGCAATGCAAACTAATCGGAATAGTTTTTAATATATCCATGACGCTATCCGTATCAACACCCATAGCCGCATAACGTTCTTTGGCGATATCATATGCGCCTTGTATTTGTTGCTCCGTTACCATCGGTTTTGCCTCCCCTAAAATCCGTGAAAGTTCCGTCGGACGGCAAGAATGCCTGCCCTACGAAAACATCTATTGTGCATTAGCTTTTTACAAATAAATTGCGACGGTCAATCTCATCAGGGCGCTTGTAAATGTGCATAATGTCGTCTTTGCACATAAAAACAGGGTCGCCTACTGCATAAGCCCCACTGAGGATGTCGGCGGCTTTGACGCACATTGCGGTAATATTTAAGACTTCGGCTGGCGTTGAACCGAGTGCAATCAGACCATGATTTGCCAATAAAATTACTTTGGGAGCTTCGTGATACTGTGCCATATACGCACGCACTTTTTCGCGCATGACGATGGCAAGCGGCAAACCGGGGTCTGCGTATGGGACAAAAACAGATTCAGGTCCACAGAGTACCACTTCATCGGGAAAGGTACGCTGAGTCGCAAATGTTTCGGCACGATTACTACACAGCAAATGATTCACAGCGACGGGGTGAGTATGCCCGATATATTGTACGCTGCAATCTTGTAACAACATCGCATGAAAACCAACTTCAATTGAGGGCATCATTGAAGCATCTGGATTGACACGCGCTGCTGCCAATCGCTGTTTTTGCTCGCTTTGAGTAGCAGGGAGGTCATCAAATAAGGCTAATATGGGGTCAAAATGCACCGCAACGAAACCCTCTGTGCCAATCGTTCGCATCTGCTGACCACTGGCTTTGACATAGAAACTTTTGTCATCAATCCGTGCTGATGTATTGCCCTCGCCAATAATGACATAATGACGCTGTGGTTCGCCCAAAGTTCGTGTCAACTGATGGAGATTATCGAGAATGGTCATAGTGTTTTTTGCGTATTCCGTTACAAGTTTAGTGAATTACGATTTTGTATTTTTGTGGCGGATAGCATGTGTAGATTAAAAATCAATGTGGATATAAAATTCGACGGTTTTAAGACAAACCTAGTCGCAATGTAGGGGAGACACATGTATCATCCCGTGATAGATAACGACGGGCGCACACGCGCGTACGCCCCTACAATCTTCCGCATTACTTTCTTAAAACACATTATCTCATCCGCCATATACTTGGCAGAAGGCAAGGAGAGAACGATGCCTCTCCTTACCCTGATTTAGATTCTTAGAACTTAGAAATCGAAATCATTGATATTTTCTGCATTGAAGATGAAGGGTGGGCCAAGCAGCACTTCACTACCATTAACGACAGTGAGTGTGCCTAGACGACCTGCTTCTACAGTGGTATCGCCCGGTGCAAATTCACCATCAACCACGGCGCGTGCTACATAAACAGCAGCATAGCCAAGGTCAATTGGATTCCACAGCACAACGGATTGGACACAGCCATCATCGACATACGGTTTCATCGCATTCGGGGTTGCCAGACCAACAACAGCAACTTCACCACACAAACCGGCTTGAGTTACGGCATCGGCTGAGGACGGGGTTGCTACACTGGTCATGCCGAAGATACCATCAAGGTCTTCACCATATTTGTTGATGAGCGAATTTGCTTGATTGAAGGAGAGAACAGCATCTTCTTGTGCTTCGAGTGTTTCTAGCCATTCAAGTTCAGGATAGCAGTCGCTGGCATAAGCCCACATTTCAGCAATCCAACGTGCTTGATTCGGGGTGGTGAAAGTGGATGTCACGATACCGAAAGAGGCATCTTCGCCTTTTTCTGCGACGAGGCTATCAATCATGCCTTTGGCAATACCATTGAATTCAGCCTGATTGACAAACCATTCGCGTGCGCCCGGTGTTGAGTTCGCATCATAACCGATGACGTGCAAGCCTTGTGAAAGGGCATCTTCTAGCACTGGTGAAATGGCAACAGGGTCATTCGCCGCGAAGAGGATACCATCAATTTCGCCACCTGCGATGTAGTTGGCAATATCGGCAACTTGGTCGTCGATATTTGCTTCTGTCGTACCACCTTGAATTACGGTGACATTGCCGAGTTCTTCGGCGGCTTGCTGCATACCGAGATAGGTAGCATCAAAGTAACCAATGCCAATCAATTTCGGCACATCGACGAGGACAATATCTTCGCCCATCATATCCGGGGCCCCCATCGCTGAACCGCCATCATATTCCATGCCCATGTCTTCATCCATGCCTTCGTCGTCGCCGTCCATGCCTTCATCGGACTCGTCCATTTCGTCACCCATACCGCATTGAAGCGGGGCGACATCCAAATCATCTGCGCCGTCCCAGCGTTCGTCTTGGGCGGTCACGGTGACAGTCAGTGCAGCCATCATCAACATCACGATGAAGGTCATCAAAAATTTACGCATTGTAAAATACTCCTTTTACTAGAATTTCTTCTCAATTGAACAAAAACGAACAAAAATGTACTGCTTTATGCTTCAAACTGTTGCTTATAGGCATCTCCTCCTACTCACTTTGTCGCAGACGTTGAATCTGATTGTTGACCAGAATTGCCACAATCAGAACGCTACCAATAACAACAATCGTGGCATCGTTGGTCACACCATTAATGGCTAAACCATTCCGCAGCAGCTGAACCATCACAACACCAATAATAGTGCCGATGATGCTGCCCTTGCCACCAAAAATACTTGTCCCACCCAAGACCACGGCGGCAATGGCATCTAATTCAAGACCATTGCCCATATCGGAACGGGTGGTTGTAAAACGCGAAACAAAAATTACACCGGAAAGCCCTGCCATAAAACCCGAAAAGGTATAGATAATCAGCAGGGTACGGTCTACCGGGAGCCCAGAAAAACGTGCGCCAACAGCATTATTCCCGATGGCATACAGGGTTCGTCCGAGTGTGGTGCGTTGCAAGACGGTAATCGAGATAATAATGGCGATGATTAATAACCATAATTGGGACGGGAAGCCCAAGAACGTCCCTTGTCCTAGTCCAAAAAACCATTCTGGATAGCCAGTGACTGAACGGGCTTCGCTGATGCCTTGTGCTAATCCGCGATAAAATGCGAGCGTTGCAAGTGTCATAATGAGTGGCGGAACATTGATACGGACAATGATTAAGCCATTGATGAAACCTGCTAAACTGCCCCCTAAAAGTGCCATAACGATAGCTACTTCTAGCGGCATCCCCAAATTGCTCCATGTGTAGCCTACCAAAATCGCACTCAAGCCGAGTATTGACCCTACTGAAAGGTCAATGCCCCCTGTGATAATGATGAAGGTCATTGGCAATGCCATCAAGCCGACTTCAGCCATCAAACGCCCTTGATTAAAGAGATTGCGTGTTGTCAGAAAATTCTCGTTGCTGCGGCTCAAAATCATGATGGTCAGCACCAAAATAATGAAGAGAATACCTTCTTGACTGAGGGCGATATCTTTTAGTATTTGTGATGGAGATTTGCCATCACCAATCATTTTTGACTTTTCCATCGTTGCCATCTAGTACATCCTTAAAGTCGCTGTCGTTTACGCCGAATCAGGTCGATTAGTACAGTAATAAGAATGAGCGCCCCTTGTACGGCTTGTATCCAGAAGGGCGATACATCAATAAAAATCATGCCAGAGCGAATAGCATTGAGTAAGATTGCCGCCAGTGTCGCGCCAATCACCGTGCCTTTACCGCCCAAAATACTGACTCCACCCACAACAGCTGCCGTAATAACAAATAATTCGAGTGATGGCGGCGGTGTCGCTTGAATGATGCTCAACTGAGTAGCATATAGCACACTCGCAATGCCAGCGAAAACACCATTAATCATGAAGACTTGCATGATAATGCGGCGCTCAGAAAGACCCGACAATCGGGCGGCTTCGGCATTACCCCCGATGGCGTAAAAAGACCGTCCCAGACCGCTATAGCGCATCCATACCGCCGCTAATATCGTCAAAATAATCATAAAATAAATCGGCGTGGATATCCCAAATGGTTTCATTTGTGCGATGAGATAACCGTCGGGCATATCCGTCACCCGTTGCCCACTTGTCCACATAATCAATAGCCCTTTGAGGATACTGAGCATTCCGAGTGTCACCACAATAGATGGCACGCGCAAGTATGTCACCAAGAAGCCAATAAATGCCCCAATCGCCGCACCAAGAATCAATGGCACTATCCACGCCACCCAAATCGGCGCTGCGGGCATTATCCAGCCGCCAATCATCAAGCCGCCAATTTCCCAGCCGCCGAGAACCCAACCGCCGACAACCAAGCGCCCACTGACAATTGCCAGCAAGCCAATCAATGACCCGACAGAAATATCAATATTGCCAGTAATAATGACCATCGACATGCCAATCGCCGCGACAGCAATATAGGCATTGCCCTGTAGAACATCGAGAATATTGCGCGTTGCTAGATAACGTGGATTACTAATGCCGACAATTAGAATCAAGGCAACTAAGGCGATGATGATGGCACTTTCTTGATTGGCTATCATCTTAGTCAGCTTGAATTCTTGTTCTACTGTCGAGCGCGGTAAAAACACTTGCAGTACCATCAGGATGCCCAATATCAGCAAGACCCAAAAACCGATGCTCATTGAACTGAGATAAGTGGCTTCCTCTTGCATGTAATCTTGGGCAAAAACGACATAATACTCCAGCATAATCACACCCATCAGGGCAGTGACGGCGGCAGTTGTGCGATTCACCTCATGATTAGCGAAATTCCATAAGCCGAGTAAAAATAATACACTCGCAGCGATAGGCATGAGAATGAGACCATTAGTAATCACACCTAACTCGTTGTTAGAGCGCGATTCTGTCAATACAGAGATGGTCGTTGCGCCGAGTTCGGGTTGGCTAATAAAGGGCAAGAATCGGTACGCCCCGAATACCAGTAACGCCAAAATTAGGGGTATCCATAATGTGAGTGAAACGTTTTTCGGCTTTGCCTTATCCATCAAAAATTACCCTTTTAGATGGTGTATTTTTTACTGCGGACAGCATGTATGCTGTCCCTACACATCCTAAACTGTAGGGACGAGATATATCTCGTCCGTTATGCTTGCAAACGATACTTGACCCACTGCTATACAACGGATTCTGCGCTCATCATAGCCGCGCCGATTTTCTGTTGTGTCGCTTCTTCACGGGTAAATTCCGCTACAATTTCGCCATCGCGCATCACGAGAATACGGTCACTCATACCGAGGATTTCTGGTAGCTCACTGGAAATCATCAGAATGGCGAGACCACGCTCGGCGGCTAAGGCACTCATCAGACGATGAATCTCAGCTTTTGCGCCGACATCAACGCCACGAGTCGGTTCATCCATGATGATGAGCAAAGGGTTACTTGCCAACCATTTACTGACAACGACTTTTTGCTGATTGCCACCTGATAATTTGTTGGCAATTTGCTCTGTGCTATACGCCCGAATACCGAATTGTTCAATCGCTTGTTTGGCGATATTTTTTTCGGCATCAGTGTCAATGAAACTGGCATGAGACACTTGCTTCAAAACCGCCATCGACACATTTTCGCGGATGGTCATTTCTTTGATGAGTCCCTGTGTGCCACGGTCTTCCGGCACATAAGCAATGCCATGTTCGATAGCTTGTGCGGGTTGTGTGATTTTAACTGGCTGACCATGGATATAAATATCGCCTGATTCCGCAGTATCAATGCCGAATATCACCTGCGCGGTTTCGCTACGCCCTGAACCGACTAAGCCTGCGAGTCCGACAATTTCTCCGGCGCGAACCTGAAACGAAATATTCTTAGTGTGCGGCTCACGAACAAGATTGCGGACTTCTAAGACCACATCGCCAATTTCTGCCTCTTGTTTAGGGAAGAGATTATCAATGGAGCGCCCGACCATCATGCTAATGAGTTCGCCTTCGTTGGTTTCGCTGACTTCTTTCGTGCCAATATATTCACCATCGCGCAGCACCGTCACACGGTCAGCCAGTTCAAAGACTTCGATTAGTTTATGGCTAATATAAATGATGCCCACACCGCGTTCACGCAAGAGTCGCACAGTCGAGAACAAACTCTCAACATCCGATTCGGTTAAAGCGGCTGTCGGTTCATCCATAATCAGCAAACGAGCATTGAGCGATAATGCCTTAGCAATTTCAACCCGTTGCCGATTACCAACATTCAATGTGCCAACTTGCCGTTTGACATCCATATCGTAAATTTCGAGTTCTTCTAGCAATTCTTTCGCTTGGGAATACATCGTATTCCAATCGACAATGCTAAATAGCCCAAAATTGCGGTGCGGCGCGTGTCCCATGAAGATATTTTCGGCAACGGTGAGTTCAGGATAGAGACTCAATTCTTGATACATTGTCGCTACCCCTGCGTTTTGTGCATCACGCGGATTCGTGAAGGCGACAGCTTGTCCACCAAAGTTAATACCACCCGAATCAGGGTTATAGACACCGGCAATAATCTTGATGAGTGTCGATTTACCAGCGCCATTTTCGCCCAATAGCGCATGAATTTCGCCGGGACGCACATCAAAACCAACCCCTTTTAGGGCATGGACACCGGGGAAGCGTTTATGAATATCTGTGACTTGTAAAATAGGTTCTGTCATTATTTCGCCAAAATTTTCGTTCAAAATGATAGTTATATCGAAACCTCTTCCCTCAATCCCCTCTCCATTGCAATGGGGAGGGGACGCTAAACGCAGTGATGCAGGGGTGGGGTATCGTTTATCTCTATATCAATAATATAAAATTACATCATCACCGTCGCCTTGAATCGCTGGTAATTTTCTTCCCACTGAGCATGATTTTTCGGCTCATAGGTCGTTGTTTCTATTGTCTGACTGAGCATTTGCCGCGCCTCTGCTAAATTGGCGAGTTCACCTTGAGCGATAAATTGCACAACCGCATTGCCGAGCGCAGTTGCCTCTGTAGGACCCGCAATCACTTGAATACCGAGTGCATCAGCCGTCATTTGACACAGTAACTGATTCTGAGAACCGCCACCGATAATATGCAGTGTTTCAATCGTCTGTCCTGAAATATCTTTGAGTAAATCCACCACATAGCGATATTTGAAGGCAAGGCTTTCATAGATTGTGCGCGTTATTTGCCCGACACTATTTGGCACAGCTTGATTTGTGCGTTCACAATAGGCACAAATCCACGTCGGCATATCGCCCAGCCCATGAAAATCAGGGGCATCGGGGTCAATAAAACTTTGGAAAGGTTGGGCTTTTTCTGCTAATGCCACCAGTTCGGCATATGAATAATCTGTACCTGCCTTGAGCCATGTTTCGCGGCTTTGTTGTACTAGCCACATGCCAGCGATATTTTTCAGCAGACGAAATGTGCCATAAACGCCACCCTCATTGGTGACATTCGCCGCATAAGACGCATCGTTAATCACCGGCGCATCAATTTCCAGACCGAGCAAACTCCATGTGCCGCTACTGAGATACGCATAATTTTTCGTCGTCGTTGGCACACCGACCACTGCACTGCCTGTATCATGGCAAGAGGGGACAATGACATCTAAGCCATTGCACGTGCCAATTTTATCGCCCGGAAAAACAATCGGAGGCAATATATTGGCGGAGATGCCGATACTTTCTAGCATGTCGCGTGTCCAATCCGAAGTGTGTGGATTGACCATTTGTAGCGTGGTGGCATCGGTGAATTCGCAAGTTTTAGACCCACTCAGCCAATAATTGAACAAGTCCGCTATGGTTAATAAGGTCGCTGTTGCATCAAGTAGTGGACTATTGTTTTTGACCATACTCGCCAGACCATACAAGCCGTTGATTTGCATGAACTGGATTCCGGTTTGCTCAAAAATTTCACGACGCGGCACACGCTCAAAAACCCATTCCATCATGCCATCAGCGTGTGTGTTGCGATAATGTAGCGGATTCGATACCAGCTTACCATCGCGGTCTAGCAAGGCGAAATCCACGCCCCAAGTATCGACACCAATCGAAACAGCTTCAGTGCCAATCGCAGCAATGCC
>JAUZRW010000233.1 GCA_030950085.1 Anaerolineae bacterium | reverse complement strand
TTTTCCAGTAGCAAATAGTCGTCAATAAGCCTTTCTTTATTCAGTTGTTCCAGTTCTTCTCGTTTTGTCAGCATGACTTTAGTATACTTCTTTTATTCACTTTCGCTCTCCACAATCTCATGGATAGCTGAATAGATACCTTGATGATATATGTGTAGCGTGTGCTATGGCTGGCTTTTTGCCTCAGCCTTGCACCCTCGCAGGCTGATTTTGATTCAGTCCCAACAAACATAAAACAACCCCATACAACATCGCTGCCTTGTCGATTGCTATGTAATCGGAGGGAGTAGTTGTTTACCGAAACATTGATAAACAAGGAAATCAACAATGACTAAGTTTTATAATTACGAAGACCCCGAACTGTTCGAGGACTTCGCAGCAGAATTTGACCCGATGAATACAGACCGTCAGACACGGCGCAAACGTAAGACAAAAGCACGCCATGAACCGAAAAAATCTCATCAAAAAATCATTGCAGAATTAGCGGATGATACCGGAATCGCTGGGGGCTTCCAAATCACCTATAACGCGGGAGCCGATGACCATCACGAAATGATGTGGATTCAAGATTCGATGTCTGGCTTTTTCTACCAAGACCTGATTGTCGATGTGATGGCAATGGTCAAAGGGGGGAAAGAAGCGAGTGTCTATCGCTGTCAGGCGCATGATAGCACCGACTATACATGGCTTGCGGCGAAGGTCTACCGTCCGCGTATGTTCCGCAACTTACGCAATGACAAAATGTATCGTCAAGGGCGACAAGCACTAGGCGCAGATGGCAAAGCGATTAATGCTAAAGATTGGCGGGCGCTCAAAGCGATGAATAAAGGCACAGGCTACGGTCAGGCACAATCACATACGTCATGGTTGATGTACGAATTTATGACACTCAAAAAACTCTATGAAGTGGGTGCATCTGTGCCTAAGCCGATTGAAACCACGAGCAATGCTATTTTGATGGAATATATCGGGGATGTGAATCTCGCCGCACCCACGCTGAGTCAGGTGAAATTGCATGAGAGCGAAGTTGGGTATCTCTTCAAAGAAGTCATGCGAAATATTCATCTGATGCTACAACAAGGCATCGTGCATGGCGACTTGTCAGCTTATAACATCCTCTATTGGGAGGGTGAGATTGTGCTGATTGACTTCCCACAAATTGTCGAAATTGAAAATAATCCGAATGCTCGTAAAATCCTTGAGCGTGATATTCAGCGCGTTTGCGAATATTTTGAAGGCTGCGGCATGACGATTGACCATCGGCGTATTACACGCAATTTGTGGAAATCGTATGGTGTCGAAGATGCCGACCCTGCTGTGATACTCTTCAATATCTTAGAAGCGGTCTCATTCGATGACTATGAACTGCCTGAGGAAGATGACGACTTCTGATAGCAGTGCCTTGTCAAAAGCGATTGAACCACAAAGTCGCAAAAAATGCCAAGAAAATGTAGGCGCGTATGGCAATACGCCCTATTCGCGGATAGGTAAAATTACCTGAAAGGAGGCGCGCCATGACACAATTTGAGGACATGACGGAAGAGGAACAAAAAGCATGGTGGATGCAACAGGCTAAAATCTTGCTAAAAGGCTATTTGCCCGATGCACAGATAGCATGGTTAGCGTATACCCATAATGCAGTCTTTGATGTCGTCCATAAACGGGGTCATTTTGTACTCCGCGTCCATGATAAAAATGATATGAGACAAGTCACGAGCGAAGAAACGATTTTGATGCAACTAAACACGAGCCAACTTAGCGCACCGAAACCCATACAGGTTATGAGTGATGAAAATACGACTACCGTTGGATTGTTATTGACGCATCTCGACGGTATGTCTCAAACGGCAAAAACAGTGTCATTGCCTGAAATGCAAGCCATCGGAAATTACCTTGCGAAGATGCACAAGGTTTCTTTCCAAGCTGAAAATCGCCCGACTTTAGACTATCGCGGCTTATTCGGGAAAAATGGGGTTTACCATCTCAGTGATGAATCCCGAAAGGTCTTTACCGATGAACAAATTATCGTCATGGATACTGTTGCTGAAAAAGTTAAGTTAGCGATGGATGAACTCGGCGCAAGCGACAGCGAGTTTGGCTTGATTCATGGCGATTTTCTACTGAAAAATATCCTCTTCCACGAAGGCGATGTTCGCGCTTTAGATTTTGAATACTGCGGCTGGGGTTACTATCTCTATGACCTCACACCGCTACTCTGGCAATTGAAGCCACAAGACCGCTATCCCGAACTGGAACAGGCGTTATGGGATGGCTATAGCAGTATACGCCCATTGAACACCCGTCATCGTGAATTGCTAGAAACGTTTATCGCAGCACGACAAGTAGCAAGTATGCGCTGGGTCGCTGCTAATCGACACAATCCTGCATATCAGGGCAAAGTCGAAGGCATCATGGGTCAACGCACGGCTGAACTACGAGGATTTTTAGAGACAGGGGTATTGAAACGAAAATAAACTCCCTATCTCAATCCATGAGACGATAAAAGGAAAAATAACAATATGCGCGGGACCCATTGTAGGTTATATCGGGCTAATATGGGGCTTGCGACTGGCAATTAGCATCGCCGGCTTTGTGATGTTTCCGGCTGTCTTCTTACTGGCACGGGTTCGTAATATGACGGGTGAGAAAGCATCTACTGAAGTAGAATAAGAGCGCAAGAAACGGACTGCATTGGCTACAGACAGTCGATTATCATTAGCTTAAACTGAACTAAAAGACACGGGTAAGCCACCGTGTCTTTTGCATTGGCAATACCTGCAAACTCGTTTCTTAATTTTGCTCGATAGTCAACACATAGGCTCCATCACCAAAGAAGCGTGCGGCTTGGATAATATACGCGCCATTTTGTGGCAGGGATACATCTATAACCTGTGAATTTAGCCCTAAACCAGCGTCTAACGCATCGTCATTTTCAGCAAGCACATCGCCACGCGGATTGAGAACGCGCACAATGGGGTCAAGTGTGCCACTGACAGACTCTAATGTCACGGTGATGGATTGTCCGCCGCGCCCGTCTAATATCCATTCTTGTAAGGGCAACACTTCTGATAACATGCCTTGTACAGCCAATTCACCTGTTTCAAGTTCCAGATTGCGGCTTTTCGACAAGCCCATTTGATAGCGACCTGTGCCTGATACCAGTTCGACAATCACAACATATTCGCCATCTTGTGGTAAGTCCAGCGAACGAATCTGCGGATTAAACGGATTCAGTGTCAAACCTTCTTCATCATTATCGACAAAAATAAGTTCACTACCATCTGGGGCAAGCAAGCGCAGAGCAATATCTAGCGTCAAGGACTCTAAACTTGCAACGGCTGTTAGTGTAATACGCTCTCCTGCTAAAGCATCGAATGCCCATGTTTGTTGAGATGTATCGTCATTGAGTGTGCCTTCTACTGCAATGCCAGCAGTCAATTTCGTACCACCAACGCGCCCTGCCTCCACGCCGAGACTCGCTGCCGTGACATTGCCAAAACCACCATCACTATCTGCCCAGAAAATTGTGCCACCAACTGCCGCCGCGACTCCCTGTGGTCTGACTAATTCGCCCGCACTTGGAAAACCAGCCACAATACGCCCTACACGGTTGATTTCGTTACCGTCATCATCAAAGATAAGAACCCCTTGTTGTTCAGTAGCGACAACGAGATGATTTTCATCATTAATTGTGATTTCAGTCGCCGCAATTGTCCCGACCTGCAAATCATACAAGGGCGAAAAACCCGCCCCTTCCAGACCGTAAACCGTGACATTATCAACTAAGACTATCAAACGCCCTAGTTGGTCAATTGTGAGTAGGGGTTGCGCGATTAACGGAACTTCAAATATGAACGATGCCTCGCTGTTTGCACCTAATTCATGAACCAGCACGCCATTTTCGTTAACATCTGTGGCGTATAATGTGCCGTCATCAGCAAGAGCGATACTGCGTGGCGAATCGAGATTAAAGCGTCCAATCTGCGCGGTTTCTTCTCCATCAGCAAATAGTCGGATGCAGCCACAAGCAACATCGCCCACATAAATATTGCCTTCGCTATCGACCTCAATCGCAGTCGTTGCTATCACATTGTCAACTGGGATAATCGTATCAATTGCCCCTGTCGAAGCATCAAAAATGACGATGCCGACAAAACCATCCAACAAATATAATCGACCATCGGGCGCAATAGTCAGACTCCGCACATCAAGAAAGGCATTCGCGCCATCAGTTGGCAAACTTTGTCGATACCATAAAACCCCGTACTCTGGCGCAGTCGTCAGGCGATTAGCACCCTGTACAAAGCTATTGGCGACATTGTTAAAGAGTGCGGTAAACGAATCGCGTTGGGCGATAGCAGCCCGTCCCATAATCAATAAGGCGCTCTGAGTATCACCTGTATTTAAGAGTGCGATACGTCCCAAGCCAAAAAGAATACGATTGCGGTCTGTGCCATTGGTAGCGATGGCATCCGTTTCTAGCAATGTAGCAGGAATGGGTCCAATCGGTCTGATGTCGATATTTTGTAATTCCGTCTCCATCAGCCCATAAAGGTCAGTTTCCGGTGTCACATCGGGAATCAGCATCAGTGTCATCACTGGAATCGCAGGGGGACGTGTTGGTGAGGTGACAAATTCTTGTGCCATTTGTAACACATTGGCACTTGTTTCCGAGTTGAACAAGGCTAAGGGGTCATCCCAATCCGCAGGATAACGCAATGCCAAATCCGCTTCTTGCCAGCGATATTCGATAAAAGTATCTTGTGCGCTGACAGGGGTAATCGTGATAAAAAACAAGAACAAAGCCAATATCATCAAGCTATTTTTCTGTAGGGGCATATGGCAATATGCCCAGATTGAATTTTGCCGTTTCATATTATTTTCCTCAGCAATGTTTTGGAATGGATGCGAGTACCTGTAAGCCCTGTGCTTCGACTTCATCTTCTGTCCGCAATGTTTGGTCAAAATATTCTGCCAGTAGCGCGATACAAAAGCCAATAAACAGTGCCACAGCTAATTGAATCACAGGCGCGAAACGATTAGTCAATGGCGGTGGTGCAGCTTCAACAATGGGCGCATCAATAATGGTCACTTCGGCTGGCGTATCACCTAAATGCGGAAAATAATCTTGGTTGCGCGTTTGCAGCACTTCAATCGCTGCATCTGCAATTTGCGCTAGTTCATCAGCATCAGGATAGCTCATAATGACGAGACCAATGCTACGGCTGTTATCGGCAGCAATCCCTAGAAGTGATAAATCAATATCAGAACCAACAATAACTTGCAATTCAGCGCGGAAGGTGCTGCTACGAACCCAATCTGTGAAAGCGTTGACCACAAATTCAGATGCTAACCAGACATCTTGATAATCACCATCACGATTAGGAAGATTACTCTGTCCTTGTGCTGCGCTATAGCGAAAACCTGTCGTGAAGCCACCACTAGCGACTTGTTCATTACGAATTAAATTCGGCACAGCAAAAATCGCTACAATTGCCGCCGGAATCAGCATCAACCACCAGCGACGTAGCAGCATTCGTATCACAAGTTTGAGTTCCATAAATATCATCTCTAATTATCTGAAGTCGTGGCTGTGTTTTAACGCAAAGGTGCAAAGAATGAAAGACGCAAAGCTGATTTCGTAAGTAGTAGCAATGATGAGATGTTAGTCAGTTTTGTATTTTTCGCGCCATTCTTCAATCGTCATGCCATAATATAGCACATCCCAATAGCGCCCTTGTGTGTAGAGCATCCGCCGATGTTGCCCCTCTTTCACAAAACCCATTCGCTCATGCAATGTGATAGAAGCTGTATTCCACTCATGAATCGTGACGGTGCATTTTTGATAGCGCAATTCTTCAAAAAAGTATTTCATCAAGAGTAAAATCGCTTGGGTTGCATAGCCACATCGTTGGAAATTCGGGTGAATCGCTAGTCCATAGGAGAATGTGCCAATGCGCCTATCGGTAGTATGTGAACTAATTGCCCCTGCAAAGTCGCCCGATTCAATATC
>JAUZRW010000232.1 GCA_030950085.1 Anaerolineae bacterium | reverse complement strand
TGAGCCGCATAATGACCTAATATTAAGATAATCGCTTATCTATCTAGCCTAACAATCTGAACCTATTTCTCTGTTGTGGATGGGTATCCAGACCAAATGTTATGGGGTTAGAGAGTGGCGAATGTTTTACTGCGTGTTTTTACTGAGCGCCTCAGCCTGTCATCTTGTTACTTACTAGGATACAACAAAATAAGCAAATTTAATAGAGGCAGTGTATTAACATTACATTTTCGCTATTATTGTATAAAATGCACAGGCGATTTGTATATGCTTGGTTTTCATTCAACTTATGTGATATCCCTCAACGAACATCCTCATAGTCAGCGAAATAATTATATGATATAGTGACACTTCATTTTCGCCGATATAGCCCTGTATATTAGGAAATCACCTTACGCAAAAGACATTTTATTCGTAGGGGCGCACATAGGCACTCCCCTACCCAAATTGACTTCGGTGCGTAACGTCAGTTAGGAATACATTCATGTCAGAAGATGCGTCTCGCACCCCTTCTCAAGTAAAATTCCCCAAGCAATTCATCATATTATCTATAACCCTTGCGCTCGTGTTCTTCTTCTCTTATATGATTCTTTTTTCGCAACGTGGGTCAAGTGATAATGTCATTCATAGGCAAGCCATCGAATTGATTCGCTTTGATGAAACTTTTAGGTTGCCGCTAGCGCATTTCTTATACCACCTAAGTGTTGCATTGCTTAATGATATCAACCCAACTTCATTGAACTTAACGATATATTTCAGTGTCATTGTACTTGCGCTTGCAAATACAGCCCTTGCTGGTATCTTGTGGTATTATCTACAAAAATACACTGATAATTTTTCACCATATATCATTATGCTAATCATCTTATCCATTCTGTTATTGACCCCTGCTAGTTTATTGAAACTTAATTTCGATAACCCCAATTACTATGCTGCCTATTTCCATTCCAATCCATTACATAATCCAACGTTTATTTTCGCACGACCCTTTACACTACTTTTGACATTAATGAGTATCAGCATTTTTGGTCAAAAGAAGTTATCAGTGCTTAACACAATAACGATGATAATAGTTATTGTACTGGGTATATTGGCAAAACCGAATTACATTATTGCATTTTTACTCGCACTGTGTCTTTTTGCTATTTGGCGCTTTTTTCACAAACAGCCTGTCCAGTGGCGCAGCCTAATCTTCGCCATCGCTATTCCAGCAATTATTATTTTGTCATGGCAATTCTACATAACCTATACGGTGGATACGACTATCCTCAACACTCCAGAAGCGACAGATGAATCGGTGGGAATCTCACCCTTCACAGTTATGATTCTTCACATAGGAAAGACTGGCCTGAGTGCTTATCTTACTATTATTATTAATTTCTTTTTATCCATCCTTTTTCCATTGTTCTTATGGATTCTTTTTCCACAATCAAGGCAAGAGAAAGTCTTCACACTTAGCTGGATAACTTTTATTATCGCCGCGCTACAAGGCTGGTTGCTGGTAGAAAATGGCAGCAGAATGGGGAATGGCAACTTTATCTGGGGCGGACATTTTGCCCTATTCGTGTTATATGCCATTTCGGGCATAATCGCTATGAAACTACGTGTTTATAAAAACCGTGATTGGCGCTTTTTATGGTTGCTAATGATAGTTATTTTGCAACTAGCAAGTGGGATAATGTGGGTTATTTATAGTTGGAATGACCCTACAGGGGTGACATTCTGGTAATTTATGTAAATTGGCTCATGAGGTCGCTAACAATCTAGAGGCATACAATATAATTTACTTTGCTGTGTCGATTTGCTGTAACTCTTCGGCAATATATTCACCTAAACGTTGATACCCCTTTGCTATGGGATGCCCATCTAACTCAGGGTAAATGATTTCCCCTGCTTCTGCTGCTTGCCGCAATGGAACGAGTCCATCAATGACCGAGATATCTAACTGATTCAAAAATTCCAGATAGTCATCGCGTAGGGTCGTTTCTAATGCCAGTAAACGAGTGTAAGAAGGACTCAGTTCGCCATGTTGCACCTGTACAAGATTGGCATACACAAGCTCTTTTGTGGGAATAAAGACCACTACCAAGTCGATATTGTATGTGTTAGCCGTAGACTGCATGTCGGCAAGCAAGTCATGGGCGAGGCGATTACCTTCTGTAACAGCCGAATAGTCTAAATCCATCACTGCGCTACGAATACGCGGATAAAAATAAATCGCTTGGCTATCATCGCTATAAATATCAAAGCGATGAGGGTCATTTATCGGTAAATTATCATATAAACTAGCAATGCTTGTATTAGAAGTGAAGTCCGACCACAGATTCAGCCGATATAATAAGCGCCCAATATTCGTGGTATCACGCACAATGAGCCATAGCGACTCATTTTCTTCGGTTTCAGGCGGTATCCACACTTGGCGTTCGCGCTCGATAGTGCTTATAATTTCCTGTTCTGATTCGGCTAATCTAGCAGTGTCAATCTGTGTGTCGCGCCACGCCTGATAACCCTCTCTATCGTAGACACGGGATGTTGTATCGACTAAATCATTGCCAAAATAAAGACCGATGATAATCATTTGAGGGTTGAGTGCTAATGCTTCATGATTGAATAGGGTATAGTAATCAGCTACGCCATAAGCGGGTTGTGCCAAACTATAAACACTGTCATCTAAAGTATCCCCCAATACCATCGCCCATGCTTCATCCCGACTGACGTTGCTGCCCCATGTTTGCGAGTCTCCAATGACCACAATATTTGCATTATCCAGTGCGGTTGGATTGCGCCAACCATTGCTATCGTGGTCGATTGCATTGGGCAGCATCCGATGATGAATCAAGTCATCATCTATCATATAATCTTGCCACCAATTCGATACAGTAGGATTGAGAGACAAGTAAAGTTTTGCGAGCATTTCAAGTGGCAGCAGCATAAAAACAACCGCCATGATAATCATAGTGATTGAGAAAAAAATACTATCAGACTTGAACAAACTAAGTACGACAATCAAGAAGCCAAGAACAATAATCCAAATTTGATAAGCACCATAGCCCGGTGAATAACTCAACAGTTCGGATGCCAAGCCGCCTATCACAATGAGACCGCCAAATAAGGCAATCCAGATGCGATATAGCCTGTTTTTAGAATGTTGTTGCTCGGTCACTTCAAACCCAATCCGTGAAATCATGCAATGCTTGGACAACTGCTTGTATGTCGTCATCTGTCATGGAGTTGTAAAACGGCAAACGTAGCAGTTTATCGGCGATATCTTCTGTGACGGGACAATCGCCTGCTTTGCCACCGAATTCCTGTCCCATATCCGATAAATGCAACGGCAAATAATGGAATACTGCGAGAATTCCTTTATTTTTGAGATAGGCAATCAAGCGCGTGCGAACCTCTAACGAGGGGAGTAGTAAAAAATAATTGTGATAAGCATGGTCTACATGGTCTGGGACAAAGGGCGTTTGCACATGATGTTCTTCTGCCCAATCGCTGAGATTTTCAACATAAGTATCATAAATATGCTTGCGTGTCGCTTGAATTGTCTCGCGTTCTTCGAGTTGGGCGTACAAAAACGCTGCCAACATATCCGACGGCAGATAACTTGACCCCACATCAACCCATGTGTACTTGTCGATTTGTCCGCGAAAGAAGCGACTACGATTTGTCCCTTTTTCACGGATGATTTCCGCCCGTTCCATCAGTTCAGGGTCATTGATAATCAATGCGCCGCCTTCACCACATTGAATATTTTTTGTCTCATGAAAACTCTGCGTGGCAAATTTCCCGAATGTGCCAAGATACTTGCCTTTATATTTACCAAAGAGCGCATGGGCATTATCTTCAACCACCGCGATACCATGTCGATTCGCAATCTCCATGATAGTGTCCATCTCACAGGCGACACCGCCATAATGCACAATGACTATCGCTTTTGTGCGTTTCGTAATCAGCGATTCTAGCTTGCTTTCATCAATATTGAGTGTATCAGGGCGGATATCTGCAAAGACAGGTTTCGCCCCCCGTAGGACAAAAGCATTTATCGAACTCACGAATGTAAACGACGGCACAATCACCTCATCCCCTGCCTGAAAATCGAGCAACAAAGCAGACATTTCCAGCGCATGGGTACAAGATGTTGTCAGAAGAACTTGTGGAACGCCTAAAATATCTTCTAAGAGTTGATGGCTTTTTTTCGTAAATAGACCATCGCCAGAAATATGCCCACTGTGAATAGCCTGCTGGATGTAGTCCATTTCACTGCCTACTGTGACAGGTTTGTTGAAGGGAATTTTATAGGTCATATATCATCTTCTATTTCTAGGTCATCTTTGTAACAAAATATCATAGTGAAGAAGCGGTTATTAGCGCCAGCGTAGACCATTCTAGCTATCAAACCATTTGTGCAATGTGTAATACGCACGGTCAAATTCAAACCCCAGCCGCGCCCAGACTTTTTGCACAGCGACATTCGTAATTTGTGTTGATACAACCATTCGCTGTGTGCCTTGTTCTAAGCACCAAATCATACCCTGTATCATCAATGCGCGATAAATACCTTGCCCTTGCGCGTGTGGTGCAACACCAAATAAGACACCTTCCCCTTCATCCTCAGAGTTGGTACGCAATGTCGCAAAGGCATCTAAGCCCTTGTCACCCTCTAACACGTAAACAGCATCAGCTAACTGAGACGAAACCGAGTTTTTCGCCCAGTCGATATACACTGCATCACATAAAGCATTATCGAGGCGCGAGTCGGCATGATAATGTCCATAATAACCCTTGAAGCTATCGGTGGCGAGTGTTGCAATAGCCTCTGTATCATCAGGATTGCACAGGCGCAAGTGATGGTTAGATGTATTTTTAGGAATCGACTTTTTGGGAAACTTGAAGGCATAGTAAACCAGCGTATCCATTAAGCGATAGCCATCTGCTTCCATCATTTGAATAGCATCCAGATTTTGCACATTGACACGAGCAATCGCCAATTCTACTGCATTAGACTTACAAAAATCACCAAGCTCAACTAAGTTTTCGTGGGTGATGTTGTTAGCTTTCGCAGTACAGATACCGAAACGGGCTTCATCGAGTGCTGATAAAGCAACAGTGAATGAGGTCATGGTGTGATAGCCTTCTCTGCTTGTGACACTGTTTCGCCTGTTTTTTGATGAACGACATAAGGCGGCTTTTCCATCAAGCGCAGGTGCATTCGGGCGAGATATTCACCAATAATACCAATCGTAAACATCTGTGCGCCGGAAAAAATCGTAATCATGGAGGCTAAAAACGTAAAGCCCGGTACGCCTGTATAACCTAAAAGCAATAAGCGGATAGGGATAACATAGATAAATAAGATGATGCCAAAGATGGTCAAGCCAAAACCGACATAACTCGCTAATCGTAATGGCAAGACGCTAAAACCTGTGAGCATCGTAACCGCAAGATTGACCAATTTGCTTAACGTATAAGTTGATGTACCGATTTTTCGTTCTTTATGTTCAACAAACACATGACTAAAACGCTGTGTCCCCCATGTCAGCAACACATCAATTGAGACATAGGGGCTGCTATAGGCGGCAAAAGCATCTCGAAGATATGTCCGAAAAACACGAAACGCACTCGCATAACGGGAGGCTTCCACTCCCATGGTACTACTCAGGGCAAATCGTATTACGAATGAAGCAGCATTGCGTCCCATATTGTGTTGCTTCGATTCAGGTGTCCCGTAGACGACATCATAGCCCTCATCTAATTTTTGCAGCAATTTAGAAATTTCACTCGCCGGATGCTGACCATCATCATCCATCGTGACAATCAGGTCATAGTGTGCAGCCCGAATCCCACACAGTAAGGCATTATGTTGTCCAGCATTTCGCATCAGTTTGATACCCTGTACCCAAGCATATTTTTCACTCAGCTGTCGAATGACTTGCCAACTGTCATCACCGCCATCATCTTCAACCAGAATCGCCTCATAAGATGCTGTTAAATGTGGTAGTTCATCAGCGAGGTCAGCAATCACGCCACTGATGGTTTTTGCGCCTTTATAAACGGGAATCACAATTGAAATGGATACCATGCGGACTCACTTACCCTCATCTGCACATCAACAACAGAACGTCATTATCAATAATGGCAAGCATGAATACAAGGGCATCATTAGTCCTTTTGATTCGTCTTAGACCGTCGTTTCAGTGTGGTAACAGTCATAAATCATCCTCACGGGCTAACCACTGACTCAACATCAGCGTAATGAGAGCGACAGCAACCAATATCAAGCCTGTCCAAATCGCAGTATCCAAATCACGTTGAAAAACATCGTAAACCAACAATGTCATTGTCTGAGTACGTCCCTGCAAACTCCCTGCAAAGAGAATTGTCGCGCCAAATTCACCCATTGCACGCGCCCATGCCAAGACCAATCCAGCACTTAAGGCACGCAAGGCAAGTGGCAAGGTAATATGCCAGAAAACCCTTATTTCGCTTGCCCCATCTACCCGTGCAGCATTTTCTAATTCATCAGAAACATCCGCAAAACCAACTTGTGCCGCCCGAATATAGAACGGAGAGGCGACAAAGGTTTGTGCGATAATCACAGCAAGCGCCGTAAATGGAATATTGAGTCCGACTGCGCTCAATGCTGTGCCGAAAATACCCCGTCGTCCAAATGTCAGCAGCAAAGCCAAGCCTGCGATTGCCGGCGGTAGTACAATCGGTAATTCAGTGATGACCCGTACCAAGCGCCGACCCGTAAAACGCCAACGTGCCAGTACATAGGCTAAGGGAGTCCCAAATACAATCATGAGTAACACACTGGCAAATGTCGTTTTGAGACTGAGCCATGTGGCACTGATGATGATTTCTGCCTGCGGTAGATTTTGCCAATTGCCCGAAGCAACAAGCCGCCAAACGAGTGCCACAATCGGCACAGCGAGTAGCAACCATGCCATCAGGCTGAGTGTCAACAGGAGCAAACGAGCAATTTTAGGCACAGGGCGCAACCTCTACATCACTATCAGCTGTGGCTTCGGCTGTCATTTCAGGCGTTGCAGTCAGTATTTCTGCCTCTTTGCCATCTTCATCTTCCTCGTCATCCGGCAAACAGAAGCCCCATGCTTGTAAAATCGACTGTCCTTCGTCGGACAGCACAAAATCGACAAATAAAGCCGCATCATCTGAGTTGGGTGCATCAGCCAAGATTGCAATCGGATAGCGAGCGACAGGACTCATCACATCAGACGGCAGGGCTATCACACGCAATGAATCGCTCACATCAGGGGTGATATCAGTCCGATACACAAGCGCAGCATCCGCTTCACCCAAGACAATACGCGCTACGACTTGACGTACATTCGGCTCTTCACTGACGACGTTCGCCATCACCCTATCAAAATAATCGTCCCCATAACTTTCTGCCAATATATGCAATAATTCATCCGTATAAACCCGAATCGGCACGGATTCTGATGCCATGATGATAAGAGTTCCTGTCATTGCTAAATCTTGTAGCGATTCAATTTGTGCCGGATTATCTGCTGGAACAATTAACACGAATTGGTTTTCAGCAAAAATGTGTACATTATCGGCATCAATTAAGCCCATAGCGACAATATTTTGCATTTGTTCTTCGTTGGCGCTGGCAAAGACAGCCACATCTGCCCCCATTTCGATTTGTGCCGCTAAGGTTGTTGACCCTGCAAAGTTGAATATCACTTCCACATCAACCCGTGCGGAGAAAGCCTGAGCCATTTCTATGAAGGCATCGGTGAGCGAAGATGCCGTAAACACCGTAATACTCTGCCTAGGTTGGGCAATTGTTACAAATTTCATCGAAAAAAGTATCGCCACAATGAGCATTACACGGCATAATGATTGATATAGTTTCACGCTTATCCTTATTATCGTAATTATCATATCGAAACGAAGTCTCATTATACGATATAGATTAGCGATAGCATCATACTCATTTTTATGAAATGGGAGCAAGGCATAGTGACACATACGGCAAAGAAAGTCATTCTTGTAGCAGATGATGACGCAATGAATCGTGAAATCATGGAAGCATTTCTATCGGCAGAAGATTATGAGGTGATACTCGCCAATGACGGTACAAGCGCACTGCGACAAGCAAAAACCGTACAGCCAGATTTAATCATTCTGGATGTCAAAATGCCAGATATGACCGGCTACGACGTTTGCAAAAAATTACGCCGTGACGCGGCAACACGCGATGTCGCCGTGATGATAGTGACAGGCTTTGATGCGAAAGAAGACCGTGAAGAAGCCTTACAAGCAGGTGCCAATGTATTTTTCCCGCGCCCTTTTGGGGGTGATGACCTCATCACACAGGTCAGCCGTTTACTACAAGATTAAACGATTGCCCTACGGGTACACAACGAAATGTAGCGTGCTTATCGACAAACCGTTACCATCGGCTATAGTTTCTGTAGGGCATGATTATTCCCTCTATAACACCTATCATCAATAGGTACAAAACGCATGGGATACGATTCACGCAAGGGTAATAGCCCACCGGCATGGTTTATCTTTTTATTGGGTGTCGCCTTCACCTTTGGCATCTTTTATTTGTGGACAAACTTCCGCGATTTTGTGCGGACAGGGGGTGTTAGTGTGTCGCAAGCGACGCATCAATCTGTCGCACTCACAACAGCCACCGCAGAACGACAAGTCAGCATTAATGCTGACTTGCCCACCCGTCGTCCGTCGCCAACTGCCAAACCACCCTGTCAAGATTTTGAGGTTTCTGCTACCAGTGGGAATATGCGCCAAGCACCCACAACAGCGAGCAATCTCATCGAATCGCTCCCAGAGGGAACGGTGGTCTGTGTGTTGCAAGGTGATGAAGGAGACGGCGAATTTATCTGGTATTTGATTGACCGCGACCCTGTGACACGCCTGATTGAACCGGGATACATGCGTGAAGATGTTATTCGTCCCATCAACCCGACTCCAACCCCTTCGGATACGTCCTTACCGCCACCAACAATTACACTCACATATACAGTGACAGCAGTAGATACCCCACTTGAGCAATCGACACGGAATCCCAATAGCCCAATACTAGAACCGCCACCGTAGCTAAAACCCTGTTATGCAGATGAAACACAAAAGACGCACGGTTGCTGAATGCGCCTTTGCGGATAAATTATACGGATGCTGTGGGGTTTGCTTGTATACGAGCAAGTGTCGTGACGATATTATCTGCCCATTGTCGAATCGTCTCCCAGTGGCGATAGTCTCCCAGTGGTCCCCCATAACCGTTCACAATCATCAATTCTGCGAGTGTCAGTTTCGTCAAATCGAGATTGCCATGAAAAATGACCGTATCTTGTGGCGCAATTTTCTGACGATACGGTTCTAAATTGTTCGGGAAGAGAAAGCCGCCTAGCAAATCTGTTGCTTTGCCATGTCCAGTGGGGCCGCTTGAAAATAGCCACACAGGTTTTTCTGCAAGCACATCTACTCGCAGCCGCATGAATTGTGCAACTTCAGGTCGCCATTGTTCAGCATAGACCGCGCTGCCAATAATCACACCATCATAGTCTGTGAGATTCGTCACGGCACTGATGCTGCAAACATCGACATCAAGCCCACTATCTGAGATTGTCTTGCCGATAAATTCTGCAATTTCTTCGGTTGAGCCGTGTTTACTTGCATATGCGACGAGGATTCTCATACTTGTATCCTTTGGATAGCCATGCGTCTGTTTCTAACCAGTAAGGCACAAATGATACAGGGCTTGCCAGTGGAGATATTCATATGTAGCTGTGATAAATGTCATGGTTCAAGGGAATAGGCTTGCGACAGACAGCGAAAAACCAGATAGCTAAAATCAAAGGTGTGGGATGAACGACACAGACGGCACAAAGGCTTAATTAAAAATGCCCTCTGTACCTCTGATTCTCCGCGTCTCTGTGTTACGCTTTTTGTGTATTTATAAGCCATCTATGTATTTGGAGTACCTTGCCCATGCCGATGAATGAATCCACGCGCCATGTTGATTTGCTGAGAGCCTTTGCGAAATCGGCTTGTCCGATATGTGCGCTGGTCTTGCGTGATATGCAGCAAGATATGGATACCCTCATGTTAGAGCGCATCAACAAAGTCGAAACGCATTTGATGTTTCGTGCTGGGCGCGGATTGTGTAATGCCCACGCATGGGGTGTCATGAGGGCGAAAGGTGGTTCACTCGGCATCGCGGTCATGTACGAATCAACGCTATTGAGCTTGATGAAAGATGTCGCCAAAGTCAAGCCAATGGGGACAGCAAGTGGTTTCAGGCGTTTTCTGGGAGGGGGGAAAAGTGTCGGTGATAGTGCCGCGAATCAACTCGAACCTACAGGCGATTGTTTATTGTGTACGCTGATGAACAAAAACGAGTCTTCGTATGTCAACATCGTAGCAGAAAATGTCCATGATTCGCAATTACAACAAGCCTATCGTGACTCAGATGGCGGAGTCTGTTTGCCACATAGTCGGATGGTTATTCGCTTATTGAAAAATCCTGATGATATTCACACTCTCATGGATATACAGACAGCGAAATGGCACGAATTACAAGCCGAATTGCAACTCTTTATCCAAGAGAACGAAGACAATGTACCGCAATCTGAGATGGGCAAAGAAGGCGATAGTTGGCAACGGGCGATTCGTTATCTCTCCGGCGAAAAAGATGTTTTTGGCTATCGACGTTAGAGATTCCCCATTCGCACACTGTATTGATTGCTAAATATACCCAATCACTTGATAAACCAATCAATGTGTACCATTAAACGCCATAATGTGGTATCGTTTGCATAGGAAAATCATTGTCAGATATTGATTCGGGGGAAAACACTGTTATTCCCATTGCAGAGTCCGAGAAGTCTTTTGAAAATGCTTAACGCAAAGAGGCAAAGGGTGAAAGGCGCAAAGAAACATTTTGAACTGGAATCTTTGTATACTTCGTGTCTTTGTGGTTCATCTTCTCTCTGTTTTTCCAGATTTTACACTAATCATTTTAATCTGTTCAAATCGCACTTATTAGTCATCGAGGACATTCATTATGGATATTTTTTGGTTTATTCCGTCACATGGCGATTCACGCTATGTCGGTACAGATATTGGCAAGCGAACAGCCAGTCTTGCCTATCTTACACAGGTCGCACAGGCAGTTGATACACTCGGTTTTGGCGGCGCATTACTCCCCACAGGACGGCGTTGTGAAGATTCATGGGTGGTGGCATCTGCCCTGATACCGATGACGAAAAGTATGAAATTTTTAATTGCAGTCCGTCCCGGTAGTTTATCACCGACACTTGCTGCGCGGATGGCTGTCTCGCTTGACCGCTTATCCGGTGGGCGTTTGCTGATTAATATCATCACGGGTGGCGACCCTGTAGAACTCGCAGGCGATGGTACATTTCTCAGTCATGATGAACGTTATGAAGTCACTGATGAGTTTATGACGATTTGGCGGAAATTATTTGCAGGCGACAATGTGACTTTTAAGGGCAAGCATCTCGCCATAGAAGGCGCTCAAATGGCGTGGACTTCAATGCAGAAACCGTATCCGCCGCTATATTTTGGTGGCTCATCGGATGCTGCGATTCGGACTGCTGCTAAACACATTGATGTTTATCTTTCGCTAGGTGAACCCCCCAACAAATTAGCTGAAAAAATCAAACGGGTGCGCGAGGCTGCCGAAAAAGAGGGGCGTACTGTGCGTTTTGGTTTACGAGTGCATGTCTTTGTGCGCGAAACGGCTGAAGCGGCATGGGCTGCTGCCGAAAATGTGATGCGTTATGTCGATGAAGCGACCATTGCCAAGCAACAGGAATATCTCAAACGCTTCGATTCTGTGGGTCAGGCACGGACTCGGACTTTGCATAGTGGTTCGCGTGAATCGCTTGAAGTGAGTCCTAATTTGTGGGCTGGAATCGGTTTGGTGAACAAAGGGGTTGGTACATCTTTAGTCGGTGATGCGGATACCGTCGCCGAACGTATTCATGAATATTATAATATGGGTGTAGATACCTTTATTCTATCCAGCTATCCACACCTTGAAGAAGCGTACAATGTGGCTGATTTACTCTTCCCGCGCCTTCCAGAATTCCAAGCAGCACGCAAGGCACGCGATAAAGTTTACAATCATGATACGTTGCCACTCAAACAGCCTTAATAACCCGTTTCAATACGACAATTCGGGAGCGCACACAGGCACTCCCCTACAATTTCAAAATATATTATTACCCTAAAACATAGCTTGACATGGGACAAGTATAGATTTGCTGATAGCTTCTGTTCGCAAGTGCGCGATTTTCTGATACTCAGGGTCTTGGGCAAATTGCTGAAATACTGCCATGCTAGACCATTCGACAAAGAATACCAAGTCAGCATCAAAGTCACCATAAATCGGCGTTCCCGGAATGAGGGCAGTTGGCACGAGTTTTGACCCATATTTGGCGGTTAATGGCGCAGCTGCTTGCATGTATTCGATGTATTTTTCGCGCCCACCATCGGGCTTAAACCACAGGGCATTCAACATATAAACAGGGTATCACCTCAATAAATAGGGGCAGAGTGGAAACAAGCGAAAAAGCGACGATATTCTGACGGAAAAACAAAGAGAAAAGCGCTACAATATAAAGAAATAAGCGCAAACAGGAAAAGTCGATGCCCCCAAAAGAATTTAAC
>JAUZRW010000231.1 GCA_030950085.1 Anaerolineae bacterium | reverse complement strand
CTGTGCAAATCGAGTTCGGATTCGCCAGTGCTAACATTTTCTTTGCCGACAATTGCCGCCAGTTTATCCACAATTGTTGTAGCAACAGGCGTAAAATCAAGCATATTACCAACTCTCTAAACTATCGTTGTCTATATGAACCTATTATAGCCGATTCGTAATTTTCTGTTGCATAAGATTAGAGATGAGGGTGTATCGAAAAGCTAGATTGCAAGGTCATCTTGCTGCTTACCAGAACCTATTTTTAGCCACGATTTAGTACGAAAAACCTAATATAGTCGGGTTAATGGACAAGCCAGTTATAATTTAATTGTACTATCCAGATAGTCCTATATTCCTATACGCAACAAGTTCTCGCAAGCAATTTTGAACACCCTTGCGAATGGCTACGTAATGCTGTGTGACGGCAGAAGTAAACCGACTATGGACAATGCAAATTGTGAGTAACGACGGCTACGAACAGCAACTCCTACGGGATGCACAACAAGGCAATATAGATGCCTACGAAGAACTCCAGCAATTGTTAGAGCCGGATATTCGGCGCTATGTGCAACGTAAAATCTATGACCTGTATGCGGTTGATGATGTGCTACAAGAAACGTTTCTCGCCTTTTATCGTAACCTGCATCGCATTGACCCAGTAGAAAATTTACGCCCGTATATTTTTCGTATCGCTCGCAATAAATCATATGATGACTTACGCAAGCTAGAGCGCAATGCCGATGTGTCCTTAGATGATGACCCTGTACGGATGCGTGTCTCATTTACCGAATGCACATTACGCCGCCACACCCACCCCATCCACCGCATTTTGTCATGGGACGCATTGAGATACCGGATGATGAATTGAAAAACATGGATACAAAGGACTTAGCAAAATTGCTGGCACGCCTCGCAGCATTCGTCAAATCAACCGAACAGACCATTCATAGTGGTGGGTCTGATGTGCTGGCTGATACGATTGTTGAAAAATACGACAGATTGTATCAACGCGCAACAGAGATTCTGCCCGATGATGACTATATCAATGACGATTTGAAAGTTAGCTTTGATAATGGCAACGCGCAAAAAAAGGCACAGGTGGTCTTGTTCTTGGCACGCCAATTGCTAGATTATCTGCGTGATATGTTACGCCAAGCACAACGCAATCGCAGTACAGGCGATATTGCCGGCATGGGACGGCGCTTGAAAGATGAAATCATGGCAGTCACGAAAAGCGCCATTCAACGGGCAATGGCTAATCTCGATGTTATGATGGATTATGATATCGAAATTGATGGTAAACGCTATCACAATCGTTCCGGTGTCAATATGCCGGGCGCAGATTTGGCTGGTAAAGAGTTTAACGAAGAAAACTTGCGCGGCGCAAACTTCATGGGGGCTAATCTGGAAGAGTGTACATTTATCGGTGCCGATATGCGTGGCGCGAATCTCAGTGGGGCGAATTTGCAAAAAGCGATTTTCAATGAAGCGAACTTGGAAGATGCTAATTTGTCGGGTATCCGCGCTGGAAATGCCGAATTTATCTCGGCGAATTTGGAAGATAGCAATATGACAGGCGCGAACCTTAAAGGCGCACTGTTGAACGAAGCTAATATGGAAGATGCTCGACTGTCCGGTGCTAATCTGGCTGACGCCGAGGCTATCAGTGCTAATTTTAGCGATGCGAATCTCAGTGGGGCTGTTTTAAGCCATGCCAAATTATCGGACTCTAATTTTGAAGATGCGAACCTGAACAGTGCTAATCTCGCAGGGGCAGACTTACGGCAAGCTAATCTGGGAGACGCTAATCTGCGCCATGCTAATCTTGTTGGGGCGCATTTGGTCGAGGCTAATCTGGAAGAGGCTAATTTGACAGGGGCTACGATTAGCGATGCGGACTTCACAGGGGCAAATCTGCGTGATGCCATTATGCCTGATGGTCGGCGCTATCGTGATGGTGATGATTTAACGGCGTTCGGCGCGATTGACCATAATAATCCGCGTGCTGCAAAGTTCAAAGATGTCACTGTGCCGGGTGCCGGTCAGCCCGATAATGTCGAAGAATTGGAAGATATGCGCGGCGCAAATCTGCGTGGGCAAAACTTACGTGACCGTGACTTTAGCAAACAAGATATGTCGGGTGTCGTCCTGACCGAAGCCCAACTCGATAACGCCAACTTCCAGAATGCCACCTTGGTCGGTGCATTTCTGATAGGGGCAAATCTCAATCATGCCCAACTGCAAAAGGCTAGTCTCATTGGGGCGAATCTCGCAGGGGCAGATTTATCAGGCGCGGATTTAACCGACGCAAATTTGAAAAATGCCAATATCGGCGGCGCAAATCTAATGGATGCCACGCTTGACGGTGCAACCTTACCTGATGGCAGTACGTATAACGAGAATAGTGATTTAAGCCAATTTGGGGCAATCACTCAGATTGTGTAAGTCACACTTCAAAATGCTTTCCTCACGGTGATGGCATTTCCATCGCCGACGAACAACGTTTTTGCAGACAGGTTTTGCCGCCTGTCTGTTTTTTATTGCCGTTGTGCAAGTACCGCGCATCAATACTCTTTGCGCCTCTGATTCTCTGCTGCTCTGTGTTACGCTTTTATAGAAAGCTATATTTTTGCCTATCCTTAATTTGGATGACACAAACCTAAGCCATCTTTGAGGTATTGTGACCGATGAAAAATAAGAGTGCTATGAACGATAAACTGAAAATTCTCGTGGTTGATGATGAACTCACCGTGCGCCGTATCATCCGCCAATATATGGAAAAAGAAGGCTATGAGGTGCTTGAAGCGGATAATGGTGGACAGGCTTTGCAACTACTGCATCAAGAAGAGCCAAATCTGATGATTCTTGATATCATGTTACCGGGCATTGATGGCTTCAC
>JAUZRW010000230.1 GCA_030950085.1 Anaerolineae bacterium | reverse complement strand
CATCATTGACTGCTATTGTCAGGCGCATATGAACCCCTACTACTTGACCAATTTAATTCTTGATGATTAGACTTGTGTTTTTTGGGCGCAATGCCTTGCGCCCCTACATAAAAACTTTTTTGGTCATGTACTACAATCTTTATCTACAAGTGGCTAACTTTTATTGACGACTACTCGCCACCACTGCTGCGAATGATTTCAATTTCGACTTCAGTACGGGCTTCATTGCCAACTTGGTCGTAGACTGTGGCACTGAAAATCTCAATTCCGGTGCGTTCAATCTCAAAGTTGAAGCTGTAAGGCCATTCATTGTCGATGCCTAACAAAATGCCATTGTGATAAAACTCTACGCGGTCAATAGCGAGATTATCCGAGACTTCGGCTGTTATGGGGATACTCGTCTGTAAAGGAAACCGATAAAGCGTTTCGTTGCTATCGCCCGTTAGCAATGTAACCGTCGGTAATTGGTTATCCACTGTGACTTGTACCGCCGCCGATTCAGTCGTACCGTCAGTATAACGCACGGCAAGTTCCAACGTATAGAAGCCATCCAAACCACTGGTATCCCATAAACCGAGACTTGTCCCTTGTATGAATTCGGACTGTTCATCGCCAATCTCAAGCCATTGAGTCGGGCGAATACCTTCACCATAGCGTAATTGATAAAAATCAAGCTGAGTCGTATCGACATTCCCACGAATATCGACTTCACCACCGACGTATGAAAAATCTTGCGGTAAGAAAACCTGTGTGCTGCGCGTGGCTTCGGGGCGGTTGAGCGTATCATATTCTGTGGGTGGTAAGGGTAGATTATTGGCAACCCACCATTCACGGGCGGCTTCTGGTGGTACAAAATACACTTCTTCAATTACAAGATGCGTGGGAGTGGATGCACTCGCTAATGTGCGTGTCTGACTGTTGACTTCGACACTACGCCAATACGTATCTTCTAGTGGATATTGTAAGCCTGAGGCAAAAATCTCAGTACGGCGTTGGCAAGGGTTATCTTCTGCTGGGGTCAGACCAGACCGTTCGCAAACAGTGTATTCGGTAAGATTCTCTGGTCGAGACCAACTAGCGGCTGGCAAAGTATAATAATCATGAGCATAGCGCATCATGGCTTGCCAAATGGGGCTTGCGCCTTGTAAACCATAAGTATCCAAAGTCATGGGAGCATCATTGCTGTTACCAAGATGAACACCGATGACCAATTGTGGTGTATAGCCGATAGTCCAATTATCAACATTATCACCTGTGAGACCAAATGTGACGGCTGCCGGACGGTCAATGTTCAAGCTATTATCCTCAATATTGAGGACATTGCGACGAGTTGTGTTATCTGACAAAATATCATTAACGAGATAAGCCATCTCAGCACTGAGAATGAGAGTTTCATTGGCTGTCCCATAGTCCCATAAGATATTGCCATCAGCATCTTCAATTTTGAGTACGGCGACAGGTTCATTATTACGCGAACTATCCGCTTCGTTAGCAATACCACGCATCACGCCAGATGAGGCAAAAACTGAATACCCATAAACTGCGTCTAACAACGTGACCTGTGCGCCGCGTTCGACAACCGATAAATCAAAAGGATTCACATCACTGAGACTCGTGACACCCATACGGCGCGTAATCGTCATCAGATTACTCAATCCTTCGCGGTCTGCTACTTGTACAACCGCCGTTCGTAAGCCACTCGCCATAGCATCGCGTAGATTAATAGGACCACGATAGATACCATCTGGATTCGTCGGCGCGTATATCAAACCTTCGGCAGGACCGGGGAAATTTTGTGGAATATCCAAGACCATTTTCGCAGGTGTGAAATTGCCACTCAGGAAGCCTGTCAAATAGATAAAGGGGGACAGGACGGGGCCGGGTTGATTGCTATCAGAAACGGCATTGCCAACCATGACGCGAATTTCGCCTGTTACCACATCTTGAATCAGAATAGACCCTTCATCCGGCAATGAGGTCGGCGTACTACTAATGACATCGCGTAAATAAGCTGTTCCGATGCAGGGAGCGCCATTTTGGGTCGTGATAGAACCTGTCCCAGAACCAGATAATTGTTGTAAATGGGCGCGTAGGGTACATTCTGCTTGATAATACAATTCTGCATCGAGCGTGGTTGTAACACGTAAGCCGCCCCGTGAAATCAAGCGTTCACCATCTAAGCCCATGCTATTGAGAATATCTTCGCTTTGTTGACGTGCATACAAGGCAAAATCAGGCGCGATAGTCGGTCTTTGTGCAAGGTCATTTCTGATAGCGGTTGTAATAGCCGCCGCTTCATCGAATTGCCCTTGATTAATATAGCCGCGTTGCAGCATCAAGCGCAGCAAATCTCGTTGGCGACCTCGTGCTGCTGTCATATCATCAAATGGGTTAAATTGTGGCGCAGGGGGAATCGAGGCAAGCATTGCGGCTTCATCAAGTGACAAATTGACGGCGGATTTGCCAAAATAGACTTGGGCAGCCGCTTCAATACCGTAAGCATCATTGCCGTAGTAATTGGTGTTCAAATACCATTCCAACACGCGACGCGGCGTGAATTGACGTTGTACCTCAGCCGTGAAAGCGATTGCCAGTAAATTTTCATCCAACCCACTATTACGAGCAGTCGGTACAAGTGTTTTTTGCGCCAGTAAGCCAGCAATAGATGAATCCGAACGATTTGCTAAGTTGAGGCTGAAGCGCCATAGTTGCTGACCTGTTGCGGTGAGATTGAAACCGCCCACTTCCAGAAAATCACTATCTTCCATTTGTAACGTGGCACGAATGAGATAATCTGGTAAACTTTCGAGCATAATCCACTGCCGGTCATCGCCTAAGGGGTCTTGTACGGAATAGAGCAAGACCGCGCCGGAACGGTCAACAAAATCGGTTGTGCCGATAATTGGGTCGAGATATATCGTATCGGCAGGCGATGGCATGTAGGTAATGGATTGCACATATAGGTAGCTTGCCAGCCCGACAAGCACCAACAACGGGATAATGAATGTCAGCAACAAGACCGTAATAATTAATGACCACCAGCCCCGACTTTGCCGAACAGCGCGGCGGCGACGTTGTTTGCGGTTGCGTCGTCTACGAATAATATGGGCTACAGACGGCACGATATCTTCCTCAATAAATGAATTCCAGCGAAGAGTCTCAGTGAATCACATCGTCAAACATTATCTTGGATTCAGTCATTTACGGACACAATAGATTGTGTCCCTATAGTATAAAACAGATTATATGAGTACACGACCAAAAAAGTTTTTATGTAGGGGCGCAAGGCATTGTGCCCGAAAAACAAAAATCTAATCATCAAGAATTAAATTGGTCAAGTAGCATCCATGCTGTCCACCGATAAAAGCACAAAATCATGATTTACTGAATTTGATAATGTTAGTGTATGTGTGGGTAAGGTATCGCGCAACTGTGAGATTGTGTTTGGGTTGCATTGGTTAGATATTACAAATTGCATAAAAATTAACGAATTAGGCTTTGACTTAATATTACGAATAGTGTATATTCATTACAATCGTTAGATTCGGTTGCAATACTATTCTATTTCATGGGAGATATGGGAGATGAAGAAATCAAAAGTCCTACTCATTGAAGATGAAGAGCATGTGAGTAAGTTAATTATAGATTTTTTGGGGAAGCATGGTTACGATGTGACAGCATTTGGTGATGGACCAGAAGCTCTTGAGCATGTGCGTCAGCGCGGTTTGCCGCATATTGCGTTGCTTGACCTTGGCTTGCCGAGTATGCACGGTTTTGAACTTGCCAGCAAATTGAAGGCAATGGCAGATGTCCCGATTATTTTTGTCACCTCTAACAGCGATACCGAAACTATTGTCCAAGGGCTAAAAAAATACGCCGAAGACTTCATTGTCAAGCCCTTTGAGTTGCGAGAGTTGGAAGCGCGAGTAGAAGTTGTGCTGTCGCGGATGCCGAGCCTTGATTATGCCAGTGAACCCATTATCAATGTCGATGAACATCTGGAAATTGATTTCGCACACAATCGTATTGTGATTTCTGGCAAAGCACAGGGTCTCACACCAACAGAGTCAATTTTGCTGCATGTCTTATTACGGAATGCAGGGCGAGTTGTTGAAAATCGGATGTTGATTGCGCGAGTATGGCCCAGCGAAGATGTCTTTGAAGATACGCTCCGTGTCCATATGCACCGTCTACGCCGTAAGTTGGAGGCTGATAGCCATCATCCGCATTATATTCGTACCGAACGTGGTGTGGGCTATATGTTCACTGTTCGCCCACCAGAGATGTTTAGTGAAGAATAATTAACTCATGTTACGCACTTGTCGATTTATCAGATGTTCGTATTGTATAAGGTATTTAGCACAGCGATGAGTCATCAGTTATCAGTTGACAGTTGGGCTAATTTCTTAGGCTATCGTAGTGTGGACTGTAAACTAAAAACTAAAACGTTATGCTAGTACTCGACCAATTTAATCTTTGAAAATTAGATTATGTGTTTTTTGGGCGCAATGCCTTGCGCCCCTACATAAAAACTTTTTTGGTCATGTACTAGATATAGTTGTTCTATTCTTCTGACAACCTGTAACTGCGTAACGTCAGTAATTAAATTGTGTTTTACCTAAAGGCGAGTTTTTGTAGACTCGCCTTTTTTACGTCATACGCGAAATGTTTATTGGGTCGTGTAGCGAACTTTATATTGAATCACGACTTCTTCTCCGGCGGCAACATCGACACGGAACTCAATCCCGAAAGCATCGGTTTGTTCAAATTCATGCGTTGCACTGATAATCTCCCAATTGCTCCAACGGGTCATGCGCTCTGGCACACGGACGGTGACAGTTTCTGTATCTT
This sequence comes from Anaerolineae bacterium, assembly GCA_030950085.1. Taxonomy (GTDB): domain Bacteria; phylum Chloroflexota; class Anaerolineae; order Aggregatilineales; family Phototrophicaceae; genus JAUZRW01. The sequence goes on along the minus strand of JAUZRW010000230.1, from coordinate 6,861 downwards.
TACGATTTCGTAAGCGAATCTCGAATGTTTCTTCAAGGACAGTACGCCCGATTTGCTGGAAGTCTGTTTGGATGCGTTCGCCAATTAGGTCAAAGGCATTACCGAGAAAGATTTGCACTTCTTCGCCTTGTGGTGTGTGGTCAATCCGATTTTCACCAATCAGCAGTGCCGCGCCATCAATATCTTCTTGATAGACACGAATTCGCCCAGCCGGTAAATCAGCCCCCAGACCACTTTCGTCACCTGTCGAGAATTCAAGGAAATTCTGAACATCGGTGATTCCGGTTTGTCCGTAGAATTGGTCGCCGATGAAGCCGCCATAGCCAAAGAAGCGCGGACTACCATCATAAACAAAGAAGGTCGTCGCTGTGACACCTGTTCCTGTGACGAATTGCACTTGCTTGGTTTCGTTATTGCCAATCGTGACATTACGGGCGATTTCATAAAGTTGATATTCAGAAAATTCGCGTTGTGCGACCTGTCCATCGGCTGCAAAATCAGCCTCTATCGCCATAGACTCTGACCGTATAAGGGTTACATCTTGTGGTAGACGATTCACATCACCGGCAATCAATTTCACGGTGGCATTGTCATACGCTGTGCCGCTTGTGTTATTGAGTGTTATCCAACCGTTGATATCGAGCGACGTATTATCGGTTGCCAGTAGCACATTGTAATCGGCTGTCCAATTGATACCGCCTGTCAGATAGGTCAGTTCTACTTGATTTTCGCCACCCAAAAGGCTATTCACTAACCAGCGCAAAGTCGGGCGGGTGATGAGACCAGACGGCAGTTCGGGAAATTGGATATCGCGGACTAGATTAGTCCTTACAACAATCACTTCTCCGCCATTGTTGCGTAAGATAATATCGCCCCCACTGCCACTGAGCAATTGACCTTCAAAGACATTGCCATCTTCTGTCGTCACGCGAATCGTCTCATCGACATAGCGTTGCAGCAAGGCAGATGAGTTCACGAGGTCATAGATATAATTCTGTTCGAGAACAGTTGTGCCTGTCGGGTCAGTCAAAGAAACAAAAGTAACTGAGGTAGGGTCAATACTAGCAGCAACATCGGTAAAATTGATGATATTGTCGCCCGTTTCAAATGTGAATGTGCGGCGGTCTTGTACGAGGGCTGTGCCTTGATTGTAGATGGTCACGGCGACACTTTCGCGCACACCGCCTTCATTGTTATCTTGTGCGCTGACAAATAGTGCCGAGCCTATCAGCAACAGTGTGACAATCAGTCCAAAAATTAGAAGTTTCCGCATGTTTCTCTCTCCTGTGAATAGTTTATAGCGTTTCAGCGTTTCAACTTTAGGCATAGCATACTACGAACTTCTTGGCGTTCTTTGCGCTTTGGCGGTTCAATCATTGGTTATCAGAAACCTAAACCTATAATTCAATCGTTACAGAAAGATGATTCATAGAACCTCCGTTTCAGTGGTCATTTTGCACTGTTGACGTTACTATAGGCGGAATAGTTCCATAAAGAAGATTAACGCTGCCTGAAGGCTATCACCGATGACCCCCCAAAAATTAGGGGGATACATACACAGCGCAACCTAGATGATATAATGGGCGTAATGTACTATACGAGTAAATAAAGCGTTTTGCGCTAAGGAGATTTATTTAATGGGTATTGATAGTGTCATTCAATTCGTTGCCATCCTCTTCTTCCTACTGGGATTTGCAGGGGTAGCGATGATTGTGACTGCCGCATCTCGTGGCAGCAACGTCGGACGGGGAATAATGCTGGCAGCTGTTGGCTTTGTCCTCGGTATTCTTTTCTTCGTGGTATCGGAAGGCTTGCTAATTGTTGGTCCAACAGAACGTGCCGTTGTCTTTAACAATCTGAGCGGTGAATTGGAATCGCCGCGTGAACCGGGCATCCATATCATCATACCGGCTATTCAGAAAACAACAATCTATCGCGTGAGCCGTCAAGAATACACCATGAGCCAAAATTCGGGTGAAGGCAATCGTTCTAATATTGATGATGGCATCCAAGCCCGTTCGATTGATGGACAAGAAGTGCTGGTTGATATCACGATTATCTTTACACTTGACCCTGAGAATGTGAATAGAATTCATGAGAATTGGTCAGATGTTGAACAAGGCTACATTGAAGGCTTAATTCGCCCGACATTGCGGTCTTTGGTACGTGATGTGATTGCGACAGCCCGTGCCGAAGCTATCTTCGGTAGTACCGAAATTGCCCTAGCAGCCGATGGTACACCTGATGAAGAAAATACGACACCTGAAAGTCGTATCGAAGTTCAGAATCAAATTGAAGAACTGGTAAAAAACGAGCTTGAATTAGAAGGCTTTACGGTTATTCAAGTCTTACTGCGTGAAATCAACTTCTCGCCTGATTTCATCAACGCCATTGAGCAACGCCAAGTGGCAGAGTTAGAACGTGACCGTGCCTCTATTGAAGCTGAACGCGCTCGCATCCAAGCCGAAGGTCGTGCCAATGCTGCGATTGAAACAGCGCGTGGTGAAGCCGAAGCTGTCCGTATCCAAGCGAGTGCCGATGCCGAAGCCTTGCGTTTGGTCAGTGTCCAGATTGCAGCAAATCCGAATCTGATTCAATATCTGTACGTGACGAATCTTTCCGACAACGTGAATATCGCGCTTGTGCCGAGTTCATCGCCATTCTTGTTTGATGCTAGTAGCTTCATTGACGCAACCGATGATTTTGTCGCACCTGCTGTTGATGAAATTGTCTCACCAGAAACTGAAAGTGGCGACTAATCGCTCAATAACACTGGAATCCCCTTCATGTCGGAGGGGATTTTTTAGTTATTTAGAAGAATCTCAGGAAATAGCTTGGCATGAACTCAAATATACTTAGAACTAAAGTTACTTAAAAAATGAGTTTGTTATAGATGAGCTATGTCAAAGATTACACCCCATATTCCTATAGATGGTAGTCAAATCCGAAAAAAATGGCATGAAGATGAATGGTATTACAGCGCAATTGATATAGTTGCTGTGGTATTGGATGCTGACCAGAAGAAAGCACAAAATTACTATCATGTACTAAAGGGCAGACTCAGAAAGGAAGGCAATGAAACTCTTACAAATTGTAAGAAGTTGAAACTGATTGCTAAAGATGGAAAACGGCGCTTCACAGATGTCGTCAATACGGAAGAAGCATTACGTTTGATTCAGTCGATTCCATTGCCCAAAGCTGAACCCTTAAAATCATGGTTAGCACAGGTTGGCGCACAGCGTTTGGAAGAGACAGAAGACCCAGAATTAGGATTGTTCCGTTCGCTAGACAGAACTGTGGAAAACTATGTACACTCGTATAGCAGAAGAATTGTCTACTGCTCAACTCGCTAATGCTAAAACTGTCACATTACAAATCGCTATGAATATCGTTTGGAATGCAGCGAAGTTATTTCATAAACAAGCAAAAGAGTTAGCAGAAGCCATAGGCTATGATTTAGTAACAGAAAAGCCACTTCTGCCAAAGAAAAACCAGTAGGTAACGAATAACAGGAGAATTTGATGCAAAAATCTTTTTAATAATGACTCTATTTCTGCTGTTGATAGTACCCCTCAGCGCACAAGATACCGAAAGCGACCCTATGCCACAATATTTTTATACGCATCAGCAAGTTACCGGAAACCGCTTCATTGCAGGACAGGGAACATTCCCGAATGTTGAAGTTGACGATTTGGATTTGCCTTATGTGCCTGTTTGGGTACGTGGCTATCTGACACCCGAAGGCGATATCAGTTGGCGCTCAACAGATGATGTAGCTTATCTGCAAGATGTCAGTGCCAGCGATGATATCATTCGGCTTGTGGGGCAATTGGCGGATGTATCGCCATTTTCAAATGTTGTGCCTGTTGGTGCTTATTTAGTGTATGTTGCACGCAATGGTGACTTGGTTTTGTGGCGTGATGGCGAAGTCGATAGACAATCGCTGGCGATTCAACCCGATGCGCGGATTGTCGTTAATGAAAATGGGCAACTTGCGGTTTATGCCAATGCGACGAATCAACGTTATGTGCATGGCATTATGGGCGATGATTTAGAAGGCTCTTCATTGCTTGTACTAGAAGCGCGTGATGATGAGTTGGGGATTGTCACACAGATTGATTTAGAAGGTGATGCGGTCTATGAAGGATTGTTTCCCATGTGGGCAGATGTAGATAGAGATACCACGCCTGACCTCATAACGACTGTCAGTGATAGTCAAAGTGGGTCACGTATACGAGTTTATCGCATGACCTATGATGGTATTCGAGTTGCAGATGGTCAAGCAATTGGGCGTGCTAATCGCTGGCAACATCAACTGGCATTTGCGCCTTTTGGAATCAATGGCGAAATGGAACTTGTCGAAGTCCTGACTCCACATATCGGGGGAGTCGTGCGCTTCTATCGTTTTAATGGCAATGAAATGGAAATAGTGGCGCAAGTTGGCGGTTATACATCGCATGTCATCCACTCGCGTAATCTCGATATGGCAGTCGCAGGTGATTTCAATGGCGATGGCAGACCCGAAATTGTGCTGCCTTCACAAGATAGACAGCGTATCGTCGGAATCCAGCACAATGAAAACGGCGCAGAAGTCGTCTGGGAATTGCCGCTAAATGGTACATTATCCAGCAATTTGGCGGCTGTACAACTGCAAAATGGCAAATTGGCACTCGCGGCTGGCACAGAAGCGGGTCACTTACGCCTGTGGATGTCGCAATAATAGTCAATAGAAACCGCCAAAATGCCAAGAAAAAGCACAACACGAGAGAGGCGCGGAGAATCAGAGATTCAGAGGTATTTTGAACTTGAATCTCTGTGTTTTTATGTTCAAGTTAACTTGACTTCACGAATAGATGAACGGCTTTTGTGTGATTAATTTGATTAATCGAAGTTGAAACCCAATTCTTCTAGCACTGAGCGCATTTCGGGGCGGCGTATCGTACTAAAGCGATTCGCAATCACGCCTGTCCATGCCGCATCATCAAGACCGCGCCCTTGACTGCGATAATGCTCCGCGAGTTCGGCATCATGTTGGCGCAATTTTTCAGTCGGGTCGCTTGTATCATATTGTTCATAATGAATGATGAGTTCTTCTGGCAGACGCGGTTTTTGCGGCGAACGCTTGGCTTCATCAGGAAAACCGAGACTCATTCCAAAGACGATATATACCCCTTTTGGGAAACCCAATAATTCGGCAGCTTCTTTGGGATGATTCCGCATTCCACCAATCATCACGCCCCCTAGCCCAAAGGATTCGGCGACTGCCAAAACCGATTGTCCGAGTAAGGCAGCATCGACTGACGACACAAGGAAATTTTCGAGATTTTTGGCGATTGTTTTGCCGTGCATATCAGCCGCAATTTCCAATCGATGGATATCGGCACAAATAGCAATAAAGACAGCACTGGTTTCGATATGTTTTTGATTGCCTGCTAAGACCGCAAGTTGCTTTTTTGTTTCGGGATTACGAACAACGACTAGCGAGTAGGCTTGCATATTGCTAGAGGTTGATGTGCGACGGGCGCTGTTCAAAATTGCTCTTAGCATCTCATCGGGAATCGCTTCACCTGTAAAATGGCGGATACTGACTCGCTTGTTTAGTGATGCGCTGACAGGACTTGTGTATTCTTCGCGCTCTATTGTCATATTTTCCTCAAAAAGTAGATTTTCTACAGCAATTCAATCGGCATTAGTTTATACTAGCATCATTGATGTTTCGTGATGATATTTTCTTTCACAGAATATCAAATGCCAAATATAACTAGGCTTCATTTCAATGTTTTGGCAAAATGGGTTTAGCACGCTAAACCCCTACACCAATCAAGGTATTTTGAGCGTAGGGGTAAGATGTATCTTGCCCAATTGAAAGTGTGCCACTTTTTTGAAATATACCTATATGGCTAACGATGAAAGAACAGGTTCGCAGAGTATGAGGATTCTTAATGGGTAATCAGCAAAATCTTCTTGACCGTATCATTGATGCCGTGAACGCCCGACAAGACCGTGAACGGCGACAAGGCTGTCGTTTCCTCGTTATTGTCGTTAGCATTTTCATTGTGCTGGCTATTGTTGGAGTCATCATCAGTGCCATTCTCTCCGCAATTGAAGAAGCAAATGTGGTCAAGCAATATGGCGATGACATTGCCAGTTTGTGTCAACCGCCACCTGTAGGACTCGATTCATTGGAGAATATGCCACAAGGGGAGACACCTTATCGCATTTTGCTCTTGGATGCAGGGTCAAAGCGGCGGCATGACTGGTTTGCACAGCTACCATCAACATGGCGTGCGGAGGATGAAGAAGCAGTCGCTTTGGTGGGTTGTGTCGAGGAAGAGCGTGAAACAATAGAGACTTGCACCTACGAACGCGCTTCAGCACGGAGCAGCACTTATACAGTCCGCATTGAACGCCAACAATTCACGACAACCTTGATTCTGCTGAATGTCGATAGTGGGCGACGCATCGCTTCGCATGTTGTAGACGGCGCATCGCCGAGGGAATGTCCTGCTGATGATGAGTCTGTCACGGGCAGTTCGACCATTGTGGGCGAAAAAGCACCGCTAGGCGATTTTGCAAGCTGGCTTGAACCGTTCATTTTTGGCGACTGATTTTGTAGAATCTGGAAAAACTTTAGAAAAAGGATGAACCGCAAAGGCGCAAAAAACGCAAAGAATCCTATTCAAAATCACACTCTGCATCTCTGATTCTCCGTTTCTCTGTGTTACGCTTTTTCCAAAGGCTTCTCGGACTCTGCATTTTATGACCTTTGAAAATATCAAAAATGTAGGGATGGCATACATGCCATCCCTAGACTTTGGCACATTAAAGTAGCCTACGGCGATATGTCGAGAGCTACTTTTC
>JAUZRW010000023.1 GCA_030950085.1 Anaerolineae bacterium | reverse complement strand
AATCTGCCCACGCATCTCCAAGATGATGTCAATCAGTTGTTCTTTATTCAGTTGTCTCAATTGCTCGCGTATCTCATTCATGTTTCAGATTGTACCATCTTTTCTCAATTTCCGTTACAATACCCCTGAGCAGTTACGATTTTTCTACAGTAAGCAACGCTTGATTATCGGGAGTTCTTGAGTCAAGATGAATGAGTTTCCACGTATTAGTTTCGGCATGATTGTCCTTAATGGTGAACCCTTCGTGCGCTATAATTTGCGTGCGATATACTCTTTTGCTCATGAAATCATTGTGGTTGAGGGAGCAGTAGAGAGTGCGGCTATGAGCGCAACGCCCGATGGTCATTCGCTGGATAGCACATTGGAAACTTTGCAGCAATTCAAGGCAGAAGAAGACCCTGATGATAAGTTAACGATTATCACCCATGATGGCTTCTGGGAAGAAAAAGATGCCATGTCTCAAGCCTATGCGGAACGGGCAACAGGCGATTATCTGTGGCAAATTGATGCCGACGAATTTTATCTGCCGCAACAGATGCAACAAGTCATTCAAATGCTACACGATGAACCGACGATTACGCAAGTTTCGTTCATGCAATATAGTTTTTGGGGCAGTCCTGACACTATTAGCGATGGTTGGTTCTTACGCCGTAAGTCGCTTTTTCCACAAATTAACCGCATCTTCAAATGGGGAGAAGGCTATCGCTATACGAGCCACCGTCCACCCACGATTGTCAACCTACAAGGCGAGAATATGCAAGATAAACATTGGATTGATGGCTTTAGCACCGATAAAATGGGCATCCGTATGTATCACTATTCACTGATTTTCCCGAAACAAGTAGAAGAGAAAATTCGCTATTATGAGCAAGTCAGTTGGGGACAATATAACGGTTTAAAAAAGTGGATGCAAAACAGTTTCATCACACTCAAAGACCCCTTTCATGTGCATAATGTCTATGACTATCCGAGTTGGCTCGAACGCTTCACGAAACCCCAACCGCCACAAATTACGGCTATGTGGCATGATGTTCAATCCGCCAAAATCACATTTAAAACTCGTGATAATGCCGATGTTGAGGCACTCCTAAAAAGCCCAATCTACCGAATTTTACGTGTCATCATCAAACACAGTGACACCCTATCTTGGCGCACTCGTCCACTGCGGCGCTTCTTGGGACGACAGCGTTTGCGCGTACTGTCTATTTTACGAAAATTTGCACAGTTATTCGGCATAAACTCATGGCGAGATAAATCATCATGACCCTACGTCCTCTGCTATTAAACACAAGCGATGCTGGCGGTGCCGGCATTGCGACACTGCGCTTGTTAGAAGCATTACAGTATAAAAATATTCCTGCTGAGATACTGGTTTATGAAAAACATCAACGCCACCCACATATCCATTCTGCTAGAGCAAAATCGACTCCACCACAGCGTTGGCTATCGCGCTTAGTCATGGCTTACAATAAGCACCAATTTCAACAAATACAACATAACTATCAAACGCCTTTTAGTGCGAATCTCATTTCGCATCCCATCGAAAATGCCGTTAAAGCCTTTAATCCCAATATTTTACACTTGCACTGGATAGGTCAAGGACTCATCTCGATTGCGGCGCTTGCCCGTCTCAACTACCCTATCATCTGGACAATGCACGATATGTGGGGCTTTACAGGGGGCTGTCATACAACCGGAGACTGTACGCGATACCAGCAAGCATGTGGCATGTGTCCAGCCATTCAGAGCCAACGCGAAGAAGATATTAGCCGCCGTATCTGGAAAGAAAAGCAAAAACACTGGACACCTGATTTATTCACCATCGTGACACCGAGTCACTGGTTAGCAGAGAATGTGCGAAATAGCCCCTTACTCCAAGATTTCACAACTGAGGTTATTCCGAATCTGGTTGATACACAATTGTTTCAACCGCTTGATAAGCAGTTTGCACAACAAGCATTGAACTTACCGCAAGATAAACGCCTCATCTTGTTTGGTGCAGGGGACTTATTTAATCCGAATAAAGGGCTTGATTTGCTGCTTGCTGCATTACAACAATTCGCAGAGACCGACGATACGGAATTGATTGTCTTCGGCACAGGGAAGCCAGAACGCCTATCTTCTCCAATTCCTGTGCATCCAATGGGGCTTATTCAAGATGAACGTTTACTGACTTTATTGTATAATGCAGCAGATATGATAGTTGTATCATCTCGACAAGAATCGTTTGGTCAAGTTGCGGCAGAGGCACTATCGTGTGGAACACCTGTTGTCGCCTTCGCTGCCACAGGCTTACTAGATGTTGTTGACCATCAAGAAAATGGCTACCTCGCTAAACCTTATCAAGTGGACGATTTAGCCAAAGGGATTCAATGGATATTATCAGAGGCTCATGCACCTGCCCTATCGCACAATGCTCGCGAAAAAGTGCTAACCCATTTCAGCATGGATGTTGTCGCCAAACAATACATTGCCCTCTATGAGCGTATACTTGGAGAATCGCAACCATGACTCTCCCGACCATCACCATTGTTACACCAACCTACAACAGCGAGCGTTATCTTGAAGCGACGATTCAATCGGTACTGCAACAAAATTATCCGGCACTGGAATATATCATCATTGATGGGGCTTCAAGCGATGGCACAGGCGACATTATTCGGCGCTACGAATCACATTTATCGTATTGGAGCAGTGAATCTGATAACGGCATGTACGATGCCCTACAAAAAGGATTCGCACGTTCTACAGGGCAAATTATGGCGTGGCTCAATTCTGATGATATGTACCCTTCATGGACACTTCGCACGGTTGCTAACATTTTTGCAGATTTACCGACTGTCGATTGGATAACATCGATTCGCCCTCTTATCTGGAACAGTGACGGTCTCGCAGTCGATGCTATGGCATTACAGGGATACAGTAAAAGTGGGTTTCTGCGCGGTGAGCATTTACCCCATCATAAGGGTTTCATACTAGAAGTCATTCAGCAAGAATCCACTTTTTGGCGACGCTCATTATGGGATTCTGTTGGCGCAACCCTGAATACAGCACTGCGTTATGCTGGAGATTTTGAACTATGGGCGCGTTTCTATCAACATAGTGACCTCGTAGGAGTACGAACGCCTCTCGGTGGGTTTCGACAGCATGGCGACCAATTGAGTCAGCAAGCGCCCGACGCTTATTATCAAGAGGCTCTCACAGCATTACAGCAACACGACGGAAAACACCCTTCAGCATGGTATCATTGGAAACGTCACACTCTCGCGCCTTTTTTTCGCCAGCAATTACGCCGACTAGGAACAACACTAGGAATTTGTTACCTAACACGAATTGCTGTGTATAATCAAGATAATCACAAATGGCAAATACGTGTCATCTCTATATAGTTCCATAAAGTATGGATAAAAACCACGATTTGCACTATCTGGTATAATATTCATAATGCAAGTTGTCTCAGGGATGTGCATTGTGCAACAAAGTCTATTCAAAGATGCTTATGTCATTTTGCAAGCCGAAACAGGCGCAATCGGACGTAACCGCTTAAAACGATTCCTCAAATGGCTAGATAAAACCGGCAGACAATGGACGCAGCCGGATTTAGATGCCTATAAAGACTTCCTGCAACATGACCATCATTTGCATACCAGTACCATTTATCAACATATGCAGAGTCTACGCGCTCACTATATCGCTATTCTCTCGAATCCCGATAATTACAGTCATATTCCAGAAACAGAGCGTCCAGATTTTGTGAATAATATTCTAAATGTCTTGGGCTATAACACAATTTCAATCACTTATGAAACACTCCTGCGCGATGATGAAAAATTCGGTAGCGAAAATATGAAGGTGCTGCTTCCCCCTAATTCTTATCAATATAGAGATACACAACTCATCGCCTTCATTAATTGGCTTGACCGCACGCAGCGCCATTGGACAAACCCCGATTTACTGGTTTACAAAGAACACCTTCTCGCCACAACCGAAATGTCGATTGACACCATTAACAATGCGATTAATGCTATTCGGCGGCGGTATCATGAAACAGTCGAAAACACAGATGTACTTGATGCTCTACCTGTACAACAGCGTCAAGAATTTTTGGATAGTATGCGAAAACGACTCGGCTATTTTGACCAATTCCCTAGTCGCAGCAATCCGGTGCGAGAAATGCTAGAAGATGACCCGTATAATCAAAGTTACCTCACACCGCATCAAATTCGTCAACTCCTCAATAAGCCTGACCCGACAACATTTACAGGCGTTCGGGATAGAGCCTTAATAGCCCTTTGCCTTGCAACAGGTATTCAGCAATTTGAAGCCTGTGGGGTGTTGGTTGAACATCTACGCCAAAGCTATGATGGTCAACTTACCCTCTTTATCCCTGCCAGCAAGACGCGCAAAGCACGCTATATTCCTTATGAAGAGTCTGAGTGGGTGCTAGATTGGGTAGATGAGTGGTTAAAACGTGCCGAACTCACAGAGAGTTTCGTTTTTCGTGGTACATATGGCAATCGAGATGTCTTACGTCCACACGGCATCGCTCCCGAAACAGCCAGCGATATTCTCTCACGCTACCCAATAACAATGTACGGCACAGACGTTCCCCTTTTATTTGGCGATTTACGGGCGACTTGTGCGCGGCGCTGGTATGATAATAATCACTCATTATCAGAAATCGAGCGACGCTTAGGCACAGGATATCGACGCGCCACCCTCAAACTTATTGGAGTCCGCGTTCGCAAAGTATTTGGACGTTAAGCATAAACACCAAAGATTACCTATGTTGCTGACCCCGTTGTGAAAAAAGCATAGCCCACATATGCCACATATGCCAATAAGAGAATCCACCCCTCACGGCGCGTCAGACGGCGTTCTGTATAGAGGAAGATGTAGAGCAAAACCGTTGTCGCACTCAGCAAGAAAATTGATGTCGTTAAACCAGCAGTATCGACCTCAATCACACCTTGACTTAATATCGTCAAACCAATTATCCAAGGAACACCTAGTCCGACTAAAACATCAAAAATATCCGAACCGACAGCATTCGCAACCGCCATTGACCCACGCCCATCGCGTGCCACATCCACTGATGCAATTAAATCAGGGGCTGATGTACCAGCCGCTAATAGCGTCATAGACACAAGCACAGTCGGCAAATTAAGCGCAGCAGCAAATGCCACCGCCGCTTCAACCAAAACCCAACTAATCCCAGCAATGGCAGCAATCGAGACAATCATTGCCCATAAATACTGCTTTTCAGGGTCACGCGCAATTAAGCCAAAAACTTTTGTGATAGCTTTATTGATAGATGAAAAAATATTCTGCTTGGGTTTGCGCTCTACCTCTTCCTCAACAACAGCCGCTTCAACTTGCGGCTCATCTTCATCCTCTGGGGGATTATTTTCACCCCAGCGCCACAAGATAAATAGATAAAGAATATAGGCACTAAAAAGCCCCACAGCTTCCAATAAGACAATCTCGCCATCTCTGAAAATAAAGAGTAGCAAAGCAACACTGCCTAAGTAAAAAATGATATCGCGTTCAACAGACCCTTTCTTCACCACCAAATCACCCACAATCACAGCCGATGCTCCAGTAATCACCAGAATGTTGAAAACTGCCGACCCGACAATCGTTCCAATCCCCACACTACTATGAGCAGCATCAGCCGCAAATACCGCCGTTAAAGCAATGAATAATTCCGGTGCCGATGACCCAACTGCCATCAGCGATGCTCCCGCAACATCAGAAGGCATATCAAGACGTTTAGCAACTTCATCTAAACTAGGAACAAAAAAGTGGTCTGTTATCACAGCGAGGATATAAACTGCAATCACAATAATAAAAAAGGAAACTATCGCGGTCATTATGAACACCATCTTCCACACAACAAGTATAATGTGATAAATTAACTGAGCTAATTCTACAGGGATTATGCTATCTATACCACCAATCTACGAGGGAATAATCAATTGCGAAAATGGGCGAGCAATCTATCAGCCGCCCATCAACATCAGAGTTCTAATATCATTTCAATACGGCGAAAAGCGACAACATAACCGCACTTCTCATAGAGAGACCAAGAATAGTGGTTAGAAGGAACATTTTCAACTTTTGTATCTTGCATTGGGAATTGCTGATGAACAGCCGCAATCAACGCCCCCGTCATTTTTGGACTGACGTTAGGCGATAAAACAAAATGTGACAATTGAAATACAGCTTTTTGAAAAACCACCCACCCTATCTCATTATCCGAGAACGTAACAATTAAACCGCGCAGATTACCCACATTACGCAATGAGACTGTTTCTTCTGTCCATGCAGCGCCCGATTCACGTTGCTCTAAATAATTCATAATTTCGGATTCCGGCATTTCTTTAATAACCGCGCCATCCGGAATGAGTCCCGAATCTACAGCACCCGGCGGACGGCGAATAACGAGCAGTTCGCGTGTCTCTCTAAAGCCAAGTTTTGTAAATAAATAGTGGGCAGGTTCATTACCCACAATAACTTCAAGCTGAACCAAGTCTTTATTATATTGAATCGACTTTTCAAGTTCAGCACGCAATAAAAACTCGCCAGATTTACGTCGCCGCCGTTCGGGAATCACACCTAAACGTGTAATCCAAGTGCGATTTTCACGTACTCCTAACATACAAATACCATTCGGTTCATCATCAAGCGGGTCAATAGCAACAATTGACAGATCTAAATCGATATCATAGGCAGTAACATATTCTTGCATCCGCTTACCATTCATCGGCATCGGTACAATATAATCAGTCCGTGCATTACTATAAATCGCTGCTAAGTCATCATAATTGTATTGACTTGTCGCAACAGCCCGATTCGGATATTTCGCTTTGAAAGCTGCAAATTCTTCTTTTGAAAGCAAGCGAGTAAACTCCTTTGTGACATATCACTTACAGCAACATCATATGCTACATTCCTTACTATAGTAGATTCCTGATTGTTATTGATGTCTACCATTGGCTTCTGATGTTGGAATATACGATTCAACTTGTTTAGCAAACAGCGCAGGGTCAATCGGTTTAGAGATAATGCCATTACAACCATATTTTTCTATCATTTCATAGGCGGTTTCGATAGGCCATGCCGTAAAAACGACTAAGGGCATATCGTGAAGATTAGGTTGTTGGCGCACAAGAGCTACCACCGTTTGTCCATCAATATCCGGTAATCCCAGGTCAACAAGTGCGATATCGGGTTGATTCTCAAAAATCATCGTCAGACCTGTCTCACCGTCATTCGCAACTAATACCTTATGTCCTGCTCGTGTTAGCAACTTTTCTACCATCCGTGCATTTTGTACATGATCTTCAATCACAACTATCAAGCTCATTAGCTTATCCCCATCTTCATTGGTCAATTAATTGGACACTCAAACAGGTAATTTATTTTACCTGAATTATCTGCTATAACGTGTTTTTCGCTGATTTAAGATTGAAACCCATTGCAATTTGCAATAGTCATTCAGCATCAATCTTGCCAAATCTATTGTAAACTTACATTGTCGTTCACAAAATAAGAGCAAGTTAGTTTATTCAAATATTTCCAACACGATGCTTATGTTTGAGTAATTCCAGTGTTCTTTCTATCGAATCTTGTGTTTGTACATCAGACCACCCTAACGTCTCGCCCACGATATGCCCGATTTCTCGAACTGTATCGGAGTTTGCCAAACCAAGCATCGCTATCAATGAACGGCGCTGAATAAAGTCTTCTAGTCGAACAACTTTCTCATTTTTCACGATAAACTGAATTTCGCGGCGCGTATAATCAGGCATCGTTTGTAGTTCAATATCGTTTTCAGCACTCATATACTGTCCAACATCAGCAGCATACGTCCCATAACGCTCAAACAGTGTCGTAAGTGTATCTAATGAAAGTTCGGTTTGTTGCTGAACACTCTTAAGCCAGTTTTGCTTATCTTCCTCGCTCATCGGATAATCTTTGCCGCCACCGATAGGCGTATCTTTAGTATCCGATTGCCGTGTTTTACCAATATCTTCTAACACTACATCAGCAACCTCTTCACTAAATGCACGAAACGTCGTCCATTTACCACCTATCAGTGAGTGAACGGGAAAGTTCAAATGATTGCCAGCCACGACAGAACGAATGCTATGGTCGCGGCTAATCGTCCCTGTGCGATTATTATCCGCTGAAGGTAACGGGCGTACCCCAGAAAATGTATAAACAATATGAGAGCGATTGACATCAATTGTCGGGAATACTTTGGGAATGAGACTCAAAATATACTCAATCTCATCATCAGTACAAACAGCTTCATCGGGGTCATCAATGCGAATATCAGTTGTCCCAACTATCACGCGGTTAATAAATGGAAATATCAACACAATTCGTCCATCCACATTCTCAAAGAAAAACTCGTTACCTCCCGTTGCCTCAAATAAATCAGGGTGGTTGAGAACCAGATGCGACCCTTTTGTACCACCTATAAATTTTGTTTCTTCGTTCATCGCCTGATTAACAAAGTCAATCCAAGGTCCCGCAGCATTAATCACAACTTTTGGTTGAACCCTATAATCTTGTCCTGTAAGCTCATCGGTGAGCGTCACACTATCACCGCTACCACTTGATGCACGGAGGTAGTTAAATGCTAGTGCATTATCATTAGCAGTTTCGGCATCACGAATCATATCAATACAAATTCGTTCCGGTGTCGGCATCCATGCGTCAAAATATGTCGCCGTACAAACAATATCAGGATTCAACTTGGGGTACTTTTCAAGCGAACCGCGCTTCATTACGAAGTCATGCGTTGGCATGGCACGATTACCGCGAGTATAGAAGTCGTAGAGCGTTAAACCTATTTTGATAACAGCCGCACCACGCTCTGATGGGCTACTCGTCATTCCCACAAATTTAAGTGGTGCATTCAGCATTCCACTAAACCACTTAAAAATCGGAATCGTTGTGGGTAACGGTCTAACATAGTGCGGTGCATTCTTTAACATTCGATTGCGTTCACGCAGAGCCTCGCGAACAAGTCGAAATTCGCCATTTTCTAGGTAACGAATGCCGCCATGTAACATATGAGACGAACCAGCACTTGCGCCTGATGCAAAGTCTCCTTTTTCAGCTAACAGAACAGTCACGCCTTGCAATGCTAAATCACGGAATGTACCAATACCATTAACTCCCCCACCGATAATCAGCACATCAACTTTTGGATTATTTTTCAACTCACTGAGTTGCTCTTCTCTACGCATACATATTCTCCAACACGATAGGCAAGTCGCTATATTAACATGCTAAGACCTCAACTTAGCAAAATCAACTATGTCGTTCATCATTAGCGCGATAATCCTAAAGACTGAGAATACACAAAATATTCCTCTTGAGACAAATAGCAAAGAAGACTAAATGACTGTGTTTTGTCAAGGGTTAAGTTTAAAGAATGGGTTATTATGCTCGTTTTTTGATTCAGTGCTGGTCATATGGAGTCAAGAGGAGTCAAAAAGGTTGTAGATTCATTTGGCAGGGTATCATTAATGTGGTATTCTTATGTTTGTATGCTGAAAAGATACAACCGTAGTCGTTTTCAGCATTTCGTCACAATGCAATATTCACTAGCGGATTTTAGAAAGGAGACAAAAGGCTGTGTCTTACTGATTACGATAGTTAATTGTAGGTTTAATCACACTAGCATTAAAGAGGTGTGTCCGTGTTGCACCCCGTAGTCTTTCGACTGTGAACACGGACACTATGAATTACACCGCATCAAACGTGATTTGTGGATTAAACTTTTACACTTAATCTTGCAATCAGTATCTGATGTGGTCTTGTACATCATGAATAGTATACCTTATAACCATTCATTTTTACAAGCGGGGATACCCCCAACCGCTCGTAAAACCCAAGCAATTTATAATTTTCAGGCGATTTCGGCTAAATCAAGAGTCCAATCAAATGCTTATGAATTGTACGACATGGGTTTAAACGTTGTACCGCAGCCGCATGGCAAAAAAGGCGGCTATCCATGGAAACGTCTACAATATGGTCGGCTCAGTCGTGATAATCAACAGTTTGGACTCGATGTTCTCTTTGCTGGACAATGCAATCTTGCCGTGATGTGTGGTGCCACAAGCGGCAATTTATTCGTTATAGACTGTGAAAGCCTCGTTGCATTACAACATCACATGAGCCAGCTACACGAACGACAAATCCCACTATGGGTTGTTCAAACAGCACGTGGCGGTCATATCTACTTACGAGCCTCCAACGGCGAAGTCCACAATATAAAATCAGGTATCATGTCAGATGCGGAAATCAAGGGGCAACGTGGCTATGTGCTTGCTCCCCCATCAATCCACCCTACTGGCGCTACCTATACATGGTTGCTGCGTGAAGGCAAAGAAATTCCAGTCGTTCATACCCGTGATATCAACTGGCTGCGTGATACATCAGACCAAAAAATACGCCTACAAACAGACAATACAACAGCGCAAAGTACAAAAGGTAATTGGTCATATCGCGTGACATCGCCTTGCTCAAACTTATCGAATGCTACTCGTGAATATATCGAGTCTGGTCATACTATCACTGAGGGTTCACGAAATAACCGCTTGTTCAAAGCTGCTTGTGATATGAATGGCAACGGGTATAGCCAAAGCGAAGCAGAATCAGTCTTAACGCTTGTGGCACTCGGCAGTGGTTTACCAGCTTTTGAGATTGCACATACTATCGCTAGTGCTTACAGTAAAAGTCGTAACCCATCACGCCCAGACATAAAACCTGTGAGCAACAATACATTTTGGCATCATGCGCTTCTCTGGGCAACAAATCATAAATGGCAAGGGCGAACATTAGCTACAGATAGAGCTTTAACATTAGCTCTCGTTGAACGTTGCCGTCTAGCTGCAAACGAAAACGGTGTTTTTCGGGCAAGCCTTCGTGAACTTGCTGTCTTAGCACGACTAGGTGTTATGACTATTCGTAAAGCATTAAAACGCTTAAAAGATGCAGACATCATTCAAAAGTGCGGACAAGATTCTACAAGTGGTGCTTGTTTATGGCGTTTTACAGATAAGGTTATTGATATGGGTAAAATCGTCGAGTTGAATATGAATACAGTAAAGGTATCCCCCCACTGGTTAAGATTTAGTGTGTCTCTTTTCAATTCTGATACCACTGAGCGAGGGGCATTAGGTCATTCAGTTAGCTTTGTGTATCAGTTTATGAATACGCTTGAATCGCCTATGATGCCGTCGGAAATTGCACGTTCGCTGGGGCTTACTGTGAATCAGGTGAATTATGCGCTGCGAAAGATGCGTAATTTTGGGCTACTGCGGCGTTTGAAGGAGGGTTGGCTGCCTGTAAATATGAGTGTTGTACAGTTTGAGGCGCATATGAAACAAGTAACGGATGTTGCGGGTAAAGGTGCGCGTCGTGAGGCACAGTTTGAGCGCGAACGGGAGATATTTGCGGGGCGTATTTTGCATGATAAGCGACTCTATTTTGAGAAAGAAGCGTTCTATGGGGCTGTCATGCGTGATGCTCAGTGTCGAGAATTGCTTAAAGACCCATTGTTAGTCGCTGGATTAGAGCTAGGGGGTGCTATTCAGCTTGATGATGGCTGGTATCTTGTGGGTGATAGCTCGTAATAGGGATACAGTTGCCTATATCCCCATAATTGTATGTGATTCGATGGCTTGTCTTGATACGCCGTCTGCTTAAATTACTCTTCTGAATCGAGTAAATTGCCTGTAGCAGGGTCAACGCCTGTTTCGAGTTCGTCATTCACGAGTGCTTGTAAAACGGTTGATACTTGTGATAAGACATCTTCGGATAATTCGGCATCGTGAGGGTCAGCAAAACCGACCCCGCCGCGTGCTGCATCAAGCAGATAATTCGTGCTACCGGGGAAACTGCCATAGCGCCCTTCTGCAAGGATTCCTATCGTATCGAGAACACCTTGGTCTACACGTTTAAGCGCACTTGAAATTAGATATTCAGAACCATCTACTGCACCCTGATTAAATGTGGTGAAGTATTCGTCTTGGTCTACGCCAATCACATAAGTACCTTGTGATGCAGCGTACAAGATTCCAGCAGAGCCGAGAGGTCCACCAGCTCCAAAAATAATTGTCGCGCCTTCCTCTATGAAGTCTTGTGCTGCTTGTATACCAGCTTCTGTGTCACCGAACGAGTCATGATAGCGTCCTAGAATATTGACACCAACTTCCCAATCTGGGTTGATATGCAATGCCCCTTGCTCGAAGCCATTACGGAAACGTACTACGGCAGGAACATCAATACCGTATATTCCGGCAATTACTTCGCTACCTTGTTCATTAGCAACAATGGCTGCAAGTGCGCCCACGAGGAATCCAGCTTCATCTTCGCGGAATTGAACACCGGTGACATTATCGGGTGCATCTTCTGTATTTTGAAAGTCTTGGTCAATGCCAATGAAGTAAACATCTGAGTTGGCGATAGCTGCTTCTAGCGTTGCGCTTTGTAGCAAGAAGCCGACGGTTATTACTGCATCTGCACCGTCTTCAATACATTGGTTGATATTTGCAATGAAATCTTCGTGTGATTGACTTTCATAATAAGTAGGGTCAGACATCTCAAACTCTTCTGCGGCACGGAGCATTCCTTCATAAGCATACTGATTGAATGTACCGTCTGTGATTGTGCCAACATCGGTTACTAAGCAAACTGCCCCAATACCCGGAAGTGGCGTGGGTGTCGGTATCAATGTGGCTGGCGGTGTTGGCGTGGGTGTTGCTGGCAAACAAGCGGCGGCGATGAGTGCTAGAATGAGGATGGTTGCGACGCGGAATAGGGATATACGCATTTTTACCTCGCATGTTATGGTGAATGTTGATTATAGATTACAGGGTTTTGCATGAATTTCAAGTTGGGGCAGTGGATTTTTCTCACTCCCCACAGTTTGTCGATTGTAGGATTAGCTTACTTTGCGCCTATCTGCCGGAGAGAAGTTGCGTAATTTCGACTAATTTCTCCTCACCATTTTCGTCAATGCGGACAATAAAGAGTTTCGAGTCTGATTCGAGATGGTCTAAAAAGAGTATGCCGTCTAAGTGGTCTATCTCGTGGCTGACGACTCGTGCATCTATATCTTCGACGCGCATCTGAATGGGCTTCCAATTTTCATCTCGCGCTCTGAATTCTAACCATTCGGGGCGTTTTGTATCCCATGTCATCCAGCCCGGCATACTCAGGCAACCATCAAATCCCTTTTTAGGGCTACCCTTTTTTGTGATGACAGGATTGATGATTGCGAAGGGTTCGCGCATCCCCTCTTCATTATCTTGCCCTAACGAGATTAAGGCGACGCGCTTATGGACACCAATTTGAGGTGCAGCAAGTCCAGCCCCATCTTGAGTAGCGAGGGTATCCTTTAAGTCTTGAATCAATGATTTCAATTGTGGGTCATTGCGTTTCACAGATTTGGACTTTTTGCGTAAGCCCTCTTCTTCTTGTGGGAATTTGAGAATGTGTCTAACAGGCATATACGTCTCTCTGTTTTTTATGTTGATGTTGTTTCGTGTTGTTTTTCAGGAAATAATTCTAGCACACTATTTTCGGATGCTTCACAAATGCCACTCTCAGTAATGAGACCCGTAATCAACCGTGCTGGAGTCACATCAAAGCCATAATTTGCGGCTGGAGAATCTTTGGGTGTGATTCTTATTTGACGAAGGGTATCGTTTGCATCAACACCTTTCATAGTGTGAACTTCATCACTGCCCCGTTCTTCAATGGGGATTTCGCGTAAGCCGTCGCGTTTCTGCCAATCAAATGTCGATGAGGGCAAGGCGACATAAAAGGGAACATCGTTATCTTTAGCAGCAAGTGCTTTGAGATAAGTGCCGATTTTATTAGCTGCATCGCCTGTATAGGTTACACGGTCTGCGCCCGTAATGACCATATCGACCATGCCATGCTGCATCAAGTGTCCACCGACATTATCTGCAATGATTGTATGTGGAACATTATGTTGACCGAGTTCCCATGCTGTGAGACGTGCGCCTTGATTGCGCGGACGGGTTTCATCAACCCAAACATGCACATTAATTCCGCTATCATGTGCGGCATAAATCGGCGCGGTTGCTGACCCATAATCGACAAAAGCTAACCAGCCGGCATTGCAATGTGTGAGGATATTGACGACGTTACCGTTTTTTTGCTGACTGATGTTCTGGATAATTTTTAGACCGTGTTCGCCGATATTTTTACAAGCTGCGGCATCTTCATCGGCAATGTGTTGGGCTGTTTCGCGTGCTATCGTGATTTTTGCCTCTGCCCCACTGACTGTCCCGATTGCTGCTAATTGTCGCTTGACTGCCCATTCTAAGTTGACAGCCGTAGGACGTGTTGCCTTGAGTTGCTCTCCGATTTGCGAGAGTTGCCTCATGAAAACTTCATCATCAGTTGTTGATTCTGCAATCTGACGTGTTGCGATGAGCATACCATAGCCTGCTGTTGCGCCAATTAAGCCTGCACCGCGAACGTGCATCTCTTTGATAGCCTCAGCGACATCATCGACGGTGTGTAGGTCTTCAATGATGAAGTGATGCGGCAAATGGCGTTGGTCAATAATCTGTATGACTGATTCGTCATCGCTTTTGAGCCAAATTGTCCGATAGTGTTTTCCGTTGACCAGCATAATTTAGCATCCTAGTGTGATTGTTACTTGTGCATTGTAGGCGGATTGTGCCGTATTTTCCAGAGATGTAGACAAATCAAGGGCAGAATCTATTTTCTGCCCTTTTCAATTCCCTCTTATGCTTTTGAACGTCCGCGCCGCATAACAATAAGCACGATAACTAAGCCTAATGCTGCCACAAGTACTGCGCCAATTGCCACATATAACAAAGTCGATGTTGTAGATTCTGTATCACTAGATATATCGGGTGTTGCTACAGGCGTGGGTGTATTGATAGTTGCTGAGTCTGTGACAACAACTAGCGTTGGTTCTGGTGTGAAAGTTGGCTCATCTGTGTTTTGAGGGGCTATCGGAGTCACACTCGGCGTAGGTGTCGCGGTTGCTTCAGGCGGTGGCGTGACTATCTCCCCTGTGATAGTGAATGTCAGTTGTGTTACAGCAAATGGAATCGAGACCGATTCTTGGACTGTTCGCAAGCCCTCTTCATTGGTGCTGAAGATGATGCGCGACATATCAGCATCCAAAAACGAAAGCGTGACCTCCCCTGCTTGTAACGGGAAAACAAGAAATGTCCCAATGACCCCATTACCCGACACAGGGTCAGCGGGGGCAATACGCGATGGGGTGTAACGGACAAAACCATCTTGCTCACGCACGCTGTTCTGGATAATTAATCCGCCGTCGCTCAGAAAATCGCCTAATTCAATTGGTGAGCCGGAATCTGTCCCCACGATATAGAGCATTTGTGGGTCATAAGCAATTTGCATCGTGACCGACCACAAGTCGCTGACGTTATCAATTTCAATACGCACAGGATAAAATTCACCTGTCTGTAAATCTGTTGTATCGGCTCTTAAGGCTAAGATTGCTGGGTCATCTTGTGCGATTGATGTAAGAGGCATCAGCAGCATGAAAATCATCCAAAGCCATCTTAAGCGCATGATAAATTCTCCTTTTCTGAGAAAATAGTTATTCGTTATCAGTTGTTGATTCTCAGTTTCGGTAAATTATCATTTTGTATTTTTTACTGCGGACAGCATGTATGCTGTCCCTACAAAAGACCATTTTTGACCTGTAGGGACGAGATATATCTCGTCCGTGAGTGACCCAAAACAAGAATAATGCTCGAATCTGCGATTCACTGAATTTGGCTTTCGACTCTCTGTATTTTAGTTTGGCAGATTGTCATGTGCCGCTACACTATCCGATTAATTATGCGATAAATCATCTTATTCTTCAAACGAAAAGAGAGGGCAAAATACCCTCTCTTAATCTGTATCTATAGGGTCAAGCTATTTGCCTATGGCACCCAATCGAAAGTAATACGATGGGCATGGAGGAAGGTCGGCGTGAGTGGATTACCATCCCATTCGCCCGTGCCGAAGTAACTATCTTGCGTTGGATTACCGACACTACCATCAAGGAAATGCGGATTTGCCTCGGCTGTCCAGAAATTGGTCAAGATGTCAGGCGCAATATTCGGGGCAACAGCGAAATTGACATTCGTGGTATTGTAACCTGCTCTATCGGCATAGAGCATGATATCCAAGAATTGCGACACATCATAGTATTCAACATTGGCAGTGCCATCAACCACCATATATAAAGCATCCGGCGCACCTGATGTTCCGACAGCACCAAAGGGAGTTGCAGCCGCAAAGGTTAGACCATCGGCATTGACAATATACGTATTTGCCAATTCAAGTTTGGCGACTCGCAATTCATACGTTCCACCATTGTCATAGCGGAAGAACAAGTAGCTATCGCCTGACCAGTGATTGATAATGACTGGCATATCAGAACCCGCCGGCAAATCGGCGACGACACCAGAGCTATTGCTGGTCAAATCGTAATATCTCAATTGCCCACCATCGGAGTAGATAATAGCGAATCCTTGCCCATTTTGGTACGGATAACTCAACCATGCAGGTGGGAAGATAGAATCGATGCTGTTATCAACGATAGTCGTGGTATTCCCTATCAAATCGCCACGATTGGCATAGCACAAAGCGCCTTGATTCAGTTGATACCCTTGCAGAGGTTCGCCTGCGGCACCCACAGTATTAGTCGAGCAGACCCACGCGATTAAACTTCCATCAGGCGACCACGAAGGCGCTAAAGCCTCTGGATATTGGAAGCGAAGCGGTAAACGGAATGGGACTCCGATGCCATTAATGGTGTTACCAATATAGAGCGCGTGCTGATTGTTAATCCGATTGACTGCAATATAAGCATATTCAGACCCGTCCGGTGACAGTGTTGCCCAGAAATCACGGGTGACACTATAAATATTGCGCCGTGTCAGCGCACCAGAATCAGGCGTTCCCATATAAACGCGACTGTTGGGGAAGAGATAGAGACCATTGTAATCTGTTCCGAGACTATACAGCGTATGTTCAGCCGATAATGGATTCGCAGCATCGGATAGGTCAACATTACCTGCGACTAATGCGAGGTCGTTTTGATTGATGCGCCTATCACCGTTAGCATCGCCATCATCAAAGATTGCGGCTGTTATACTACCAAAGCTGCCCGTGATGATATTCAAATCTGCTAATGCAATCGTATTGCTTGCATCAAAATCGCCGGAACGAACGGTTACAGGCATTAATTGATATTTGGGGGTTGTCAAATTGATATACGATACTGATTCTAGGAATTGGTCATCGGTACCATCGACTATGCCATTGCGATTCCAATCGCTTCGATAGACACACTCATACAGACCAAAATCCCTTAAATGATTAGCCTGCGTCGTCAAGACAGCGCCGCCGAAAGTGAAAGCCCCATTAACTAAAGTATAGGCTGTCGGTGGATTAGCCGCATAAGTCGCATCAATAGCCGCACGCGCTAGATTGGTACAAGTGACGCGAATATTGCTATGGTAGATTGACCCCTGACGTAATGCTGTACCGCGTAAAGTATAGCCCACGCGCACAAATAATTGGGTGAATGTCCCTTGTCGCCCAGCGAGTGTGATACGTCCATCGCGGTTGAGGAAGCGGACGTATGTACAGGCAGTCGGCACATAAGCATCAGCAAGTCGATTACGCACTTTGAAGCGTACATTGGCTATCGGCAAGGTATAATCGACCCCGTTGACACCGACAGGCGTTGTATTAGCCCCCACACGGGTAATCGTAAAGGCTAAAGTACCCCCACCGGGCGATTGATTGTAGCGTGTGGCAACGTTTGCAGAGCCGGGTGTGCTGAGATAATCCGTGCCTGCTACGCCCCATGTGCCTTGCGGGAAAGTAATATCGACCATTTCCAATTCCAAGCCAGAACCGACGCGACAAATTACATCAATTGCCCAAAATTGCACATTGCCATCAATATAAATTTGCGCGGAGGCAAAACGTTCTTCATCCGGTTCAATGACTGTCGAACCATCTTCATCAAAACTGGTCAATTGTTCATCGGGTGTCCAGTTGAAATATAAGTACATCAGTGGAACAACTTGCGCGGAGACCGGTTGCATCACGAGCAACAAGAAGAATATGAGCGTTCCCAATATCCCGGCATGTTTTGTGAACGATAATCTCATGTATAAACCCCCTCGGATTTATGATTTGTCTATAGTTAATAGCATACACGGTATCAATAAAAATGTAAAATACTCTTAAGGTTGTGTAACATCTCCTGTTACTTCTACAGTAGGCAATGGCGTTATCGGTGCTGTGATTTCTGCTTCGGGTGTTTCTGAAAGTATCACTTCTGGCGTTATTTCTGCTGTAGCTTCGGGTGTCGCTGTTTGGTGGATAATTGAGGTATTGTCGGTGTCGCAATCTCGATAATTGCCTGTCAAAATGGCTAAATCAGATAGATTCGTGATGCCATCCCCATTAATATCAGTAGTGAGTGTTTCTGCTTGGTCATAATTACGAATCAAGATATCCAAATCACTTTGACCGATGCAGCCATCATTATCTAAATCACCCCCTGCTAAAACAATTTGTGGCAATGTTTGACCGACCTCAATCCAAATTCGGATTTCCTGATGACGTTCGCTATCGGCAACGAGCCAGTATGCTTGGTCTGAGGGCGCAGGAAGGCTATAGATACCGCCATCATTGGTATTTGTAACGCTCAATAGCACATCATCTTGTGACCATATCATCACAGTGATACCCGACGCAATCGGACGATTCTGGTAGGTCGCAATCCCCTGAACAAAGCGTAATGCTACCCCACCCGGCGTTGCTGTTAATAGGCTAACTATTTCTTCTGTGACTTCGACAATCGCTGTCATTTCGGGAGTGACTTCGGGTGTTATCTCAACAATCGCTGTCACTTCGGGAGTCATCTCTACTGCAACGGTCACTTCGGCTGTCGATTCAACCATTTCTGTCACTTCCACCGTGACTTCTGGAAGAATGACTTCGGTTTCTTCTATGACAGGTTCGGTAGGCAGAAGAGTGACTTCTGGCAGGATTTCTTCGCTTATTTCTACTGTTGTTTCTATTGTCACTTCAGGCGATGGTGCAATTTCTATGGTACTTTCCGCCGTGACCTCTGCTGTGATTTCAACAATAGCAGTCACTTCGGGCAATGGAGTCGCTGTATCACTTGGGATGACTTCGGCTGTCACTTCGGGAGTGATTTCGACAATAGCGGTCACTTCGGGCGATGGAGTCATTGTATCACTTGGGATAATGATATCTGTCATTTCCGGTGTTGGTGATGGCAAGGGGGTTTCAGTTGCGGTGCTTGTCGATGTCGCCGTTACTGTCGTAGTAGGTGTCAATGTTGCTGTGACAGTATGAGTGAATGTTGGTGTATAAGTTGCCGTTATGGGATTGGGCGTTTCGGTTGAATCAACCTGCGCTATGGTGGGTAGCACAAGACCGAGTACAAGTAGCATAAAAGCGAAGCGTCGCATCAAGCAAACCCTATAAGCATACAAATTTCCCTAATAGTATTCAGTTTAACCGAATTCTTATAGCTAGGGAAGTTGATTCGCTATATTCTGTCGCTTTGTCATCAAATCTTGACGATTACGGTTCGAGACTCAACCACCGGAATTGATACGGTTCTAAGATGATGTGGGGTTGTAGCAATATCATTTTTTCTGTGAGTAAGTCTAATGCCTCTGCTTGAATAGGGCTATAGGCTGCTAAGACAGTTTGCGAGACCGCTTGTGTCCGTTCGGAAAAATTAGCGATTCCAAGAAATTGCCCATTGCGAATATAGCCGAGTACATGCTCGTTTTGTGTCGGGAAGAAGGTTGTCATGCCGAAGCCCATCACAGGCGTTTTTTTGCGGATGTTAATCATATGTTTGAGATTCTGAAATATGCGTCCCTCGATTGTCGATTTATCGTAGCGTTTTTTGGCGCGTTCCCAATTAAAGAAGGGTCGATGCACCCAGCGACTATCTTCTTTTTTCTGGTCATCCTTGAGATAGCTATAGTCATTGAGGGTTGCGATTTCGTCACCGAGATAGATTAAAGGGATACCCCCGACGCTGATAATGATGCTGTGGATGAGTAGCAAACGACAGAGTGCCATATCAATGAGGTGTTCGTTTTCACATTCAATCGCCTGTTCTAAACCGACTAACGAAGCCCCTGTACCAGCGATTCGCATATCCTTCGTTTGTGGATTGACTCCGAACGGAATCCCCTTGGCAAAAGAACCTTCAAACTCCCCACTATAGAATTGATTGAGGAATTGGCGATGGTCGAAGCCCTTGATTGCGACTTCGGCGGCATCTTCATCAGCAAATGTCCAACCGATATCATCATGCACGCGCACATAATTAACCCATGTTGTTTTTTTGGGCAAGTCAAAGCGTTTAGACATGGAGGCTTGTAACAGACTCACTTTTCTTGTCGCCAAAGATTCCCACAAGAGTGCCATCAACGTCGGATTATAAGAAATGGGAGTTTCATCCCAACTGATATATTGGGCAACATCATCGGGATGCACAATTGCCTCAGATTTGAAGACCATAGCAGGTGCAACAATTTTAACCAGTGCATTATAGGCTTGGATAATCATATGCGCTTGTGGTAGGTTTTCGCACGATGTTCCAAGTTCTTTCCAGATGAAGGCGACAGCATCTAAGCGCAATACTTCTACTCCTTGATTGGCGAGAAAGAGCATTTCGCCCAGCATGGCATTGAATACTGTCAGATTCTTATAATTCAAGTCCCACTGAAAATCATAAAAAGAAGTCCAAACCCACTTATTTATTTTTTCTTGATAGGTAAAATTGCCGGATGCTTGCTCAGGGAAAATTTCGCGCAGCGTTTTTTCGTATTCGTCGGGCATCGTGCGGTCAGGGAACATATAATAATATTTTTGATATTCCTCATACCCTGCTATAGCCTGCTGCGCCCACTTGTGTTCATTAGATGTATGGTTAAAGACAAAATCTAATACAAGGCTGATACCTTCGTGCCGTAGTTCTGCTGCTAAATCGGCGAGTTCTTGCATTGTGCCAATTTTGGGATTCACTGCGCGGTAATCACTAATCGCAAAGCCGCCGTCGTTGTTGCGCTCTGGTGCTTTGAAGAGTGGCATTAGATGAAGATAAGTCAGTCCTAACTCTTTGAAATAAGGGATTTTAGCGTGCATCTTGGCTAAATCACCTGCGAATAAATCGACATAACAGACTCCCCCCACCATTTTTTCGGATTGAAACCATAGTGGGTCATTCTCACGTTTACGGTCTAAGGCGCGTAATTCGTGTGGACGATTGGCAAACAGCCGCGCTGCTGTCAACAAGATTTGCTCTAAGTGATAGAAGAAATCATATTGATGACCATATAAATTGTGGAGTAAGGCAAATAGTCGTGGGAACTCGTGCCGCAGACGGTCATAGAAACTATCGGCATCATCCGCATTGTTGAGAATCGCTTGACAACGCGGTAGTAAGCGCGACAGTGATATTTGTGCTTGTTTCTGCAACCATTCCTGATGTTCCATTTATGACACCTTCGTTTTGTGCATCGCACCAAGTTAATCATCCAACATAATGTGCCAGATTATAGCGAGATAAGCATT
The DNA here is from genome assembly GCA_030950085.1 of Anaerolineae bacterium. Classification (GTDB taxonomy): domain Bacteria; phylum Chloroflexota; class Anaerolineae; order Aggregatilineales; family Phototrophicaceae; genus JAUZRW01. The sequence goes on along the minus strand of JAUZRW010000023.1, from coordinate 42,901 downwards.
TTTTATCGACAATCTGAAAATGATGTCATATTGTCTACCTTGTTTAACAAACTATTTGCGATAACGCCCTAACACTCGTCTTATATTGCAATTTTGTGTGAGACGCGGCGAAACCCCGAAAGGGGCTTTTTTGCCCGTAATAGAAATCAGTTATGACACTTAAAATTATCAAATATGAATTTGTTGTGAAGATGAAAAAAGTGCGTCATAATCACTAGTGATATGCAAAATACAAACTCACCCTGACCTGATTGAACGCGACTATTACAATTTTCGATTTTCCCACCACTGTTTGACTTTCGCCAAAATACGCTTATCCGGCGCTTTCGGGCGATAGGCAGCGATATCAACTGCATCAGCAATATCTTTGAGCGATGGATTGGCTTGTGCATGTTCTTGGACAGTTTGCCCCGTTTCGCGCTCTGAGCCGATTTTACGCTGTATCCGACGATATTCGCGGAAAATCGCTTTGCGCGTGGGGTCTGTGTGATAGCGTCTGCCCTGCTTTGCCAACCACTTTAACCACAGACGATATCCGCCATAAATCGCCGCACCGAACATACCTATCCCTGCCATCACCAATAATGGTAATGACAAAATACCCAATGCGGATGCCCCTGCTTGTGCTACACTGCCCAATGGAATTTGCGGTAAATCTACCCCTGACAATAAATCTGAGAAAACCCAACGCTGCACAACTCCGGTTTCAGGATTGCCTTCCCAGCCGGGGGTCACTTCAAAAGGTATCCAACCAAAATCAGCAAAATAAACCTCGACCCATGAATGGGCATCGTTCGCCCGTACTTCATAATAACCTGTGAAGGGGTTGTAGTCGCCACTGCCATAACCGACCACAAAACGGGCTGGAATCCCGATTTCGCGTAGCATCACAACCATCGCACTGACATACATCTCACAGAATCCGCGCTCAAATTCAAACAAAAATTGGTCAACAGAATCTTGTTGTAACGATTGTGGCGGGGGGAAAAAATCATAGGGATATTCGGTCAGTAGATGGTCACGAATCGCAATGACTTTATCGTAATTTGTCGTTTGATTATCCGCGAGACCATGGGCTAAATCACGAGTGCGCTGTGTAATGGTGTCCGGCAGTTGCAAGTATTGTTCCCGAATGCGTGGATTAAAATAGCCTGAATCACGGCGCAGAGCAGCCGCTTCAAAATCGACACGCCGCGACGCAATCGCATAAATTGTCCCTGCTGGCAGTGCATTCCCCACGCGGATACCATCGGTGTTATCAATGCCAATTTCATCTGCGGGGAAGAAAACTTCCTTAGCATCCCCACCCGACCATAAAATATTGGGCATTGGTTCGACAATGTAGAAGGTCTGCACGAACAAGTCCAATACCGAGTTTTCCGTTAATGAGAAATGGGCGTAACCATCAGGTGCAAGTGTGTCTATCTCTGTATTGGATTGATACCATGACTGCCCATTATAGGTATCGTAAGCATAACCACGCCAATAACTCCATGCCGGACTACTGACATACATCATAATTGTATCGCTCAGTCCACCTCGATAACTCAAATCCAGTGATTCGCCAAAGCCGAAAAAATATTCACTGGAATCATCAGGATTGGCAGGTTGCCCTTCTATTTGTAGCAAGGGAATCGCCGGATTTATCACCGAACGATTTGGCGAGGCTTTTACAGGAACAGGTAGACTCAGCGATAGTGGCATGAACAAGGGAGTCGCGGCATAGTGCGGTGTTATAAAGAAGACGACAAATGCCAGCACGAATCCAAGTAAACCAAAACGCCATCCCATACTGACCAATCCGCGCCGTGTTTTGGATGTTGTTTTGTCAGATTGTGTGCTGCGTAAAATATAACGATTCTGCTTTTCGCCATCTTCGCTATCGGCACGCCATAGAAAGGCTAACATCACGCCGATGAATACTAAGAGGAAGAGCGCAAAAGTTATATCACGACTGAGCGTAGCGGCGGTGTAAATATTGACAAATCCGAGTCCCAAAGCTGAGTAGAGATTCAAGCGGCTGAATACTTCGATGCTGACGAAGCCCATCACCAACACAGCAAACATCGCTTGTGGATAAGGCACGCCACTGACGATGGCTATCAACATGGCACAAACAGCGATATTGACTAGCAGGAAGCCAGCGTATTTCACCCATTTTTGCGGATTATAGCGCGTGCGATAAGCGAAAATATGTCCAAATGCTAAAAACAGTGAGCCGAGTATCCACAACCAATACAATTGAGTCGTATAAGCAAGTGCCGCCGCCGCGATAGATTGTGCCGCGAATGTGATGCCTCGTAGCGGAAGCGAATCTTCCGGCACTTTGATTTCAGGCGGGATACGGTTTGTCAGAAATTTGAGCATATTACCCTTTAGAAGCATCTACATCTGATAAGGACAATAAGGTATAATTCGTGCTTGTATCACTCGTAGCAATTTTTGGGGTAATAACTTCCCTAATCACAGCTTTATATCGCTGGCTTAAGGTAGCATGTCTCATAAATTCCCAATCTTCTAAATTGACATCTTTAACAATGTATCCTTTATATTTTTGCCTATTCGTTTCTAATTCAAAGTGTTTCGTACTTAGAACCATACCCGTTAATATACCAATAACTTCGATTTTCCGTCGTATTGCAGGTTGCAGAGATAGCTTTTCTCCTGCTAGTGGCAATCTATCGTCTGTTAGCTCAAACGATGTGAGTGTGTTGACTCTTGAAGTGTTGTTCTGAGAAATGATGACTTCATAAACAATTTCATCTTCTGAATCAGTGAATGCAGATTTGAGGTCTATATTGCCGCCCCGTATTTGTTCTAACCTATTTTGTGATACCGCAACATAAAGCCAAGTATCTGTCAGGTTCTCATCATCTTCGTCTTCCCAAATGGCTAGGTACATAGTTCCAGCGCGGTTTTGACAAGCAAAAAGAATGGGTTTGTCGAAAACCTCATAGACTTCGAAAATCTCTAAATAACCTAATTGTGTATTTCTCGGTAAAAATGACATTGTAACTATTCCTCTGGAAAATTGACTAATACGAAAATTTCCCATGGTTCTTTACCTAATGGAATCCACCATGTATGGTGAGATAGTTCAATACTTCGGGTATTTTTTATTTTTCCCCAATCCGAAGTAACATCCCCTTTTGCCAATTGCAACTTATTTCTGCCTCGTTTTTTCCTCAACGCAGGATTTCTCCTGATAAGGCTTCCGATGTCTTTGATGTCTGTATACACGGATAATCCTACAGCTTGACATTCTGGTACTCTGAATTCTCTTTCTGGATATAGCTCTCTATAAGATTTGAAATTCTTCGCTTTAATTGTTTTTCCATCTATGAGTCTGAAGTATGTGCTATTTGGAAATTCTGCATCTTCAGGTGGACAGTTAGACGGAAAATGGGAAGCCCAATCCATAAATCTACCTAACATTAGCATAAACCATTAATCATATTGCTGATTGTATAGTTGCAGTATGAATTTGGCAACTTTCTACACACATAGAAAAATTTATCGCAATTACTTATCTATCACTCAATTTCTCTGCCCAATTGTCGCCATGACTAATGAGAACTGCATCAATGCCAGCTTGTTCGAGTGCGGACTTCATGCTCTGTGCTGAAACATCAGTATCCAGTGGGAAAGATGATGGGTCAGGGATGGCAACGAATAAGTTATAGCCGCGATGCTTCATCACAAACAATGTTTCAAGTAGCGCCTCATCTGCCCAAGATAACGCAATCGCCACAAATTGCTGCATCGGTTGATAAGACATTACATCCGATAAGTTCTGAGTTTGGCGCGATTCGACTCGTGCTGTGTATTGCATCAGGGCATCCCAAACCAATGCGCCCTGCGGAAAAGCCATATCTTCGTTATCAACAGCGAGATGCACCGGATAATGGTTTCGCATGGCATATTCCGCCATCGTGACCGCACATTTAATTGCTATTTCAAAGGGATTATGTTTCGTTTCTGTTGAAATAGGGGCATATCTATCGAGTACAATCGTTATACCGGGTTGGATTTCTTCGGCAAATTCTTTGCTGATGAGTTGTCCGCGACGGGCAACACTGCGCCAATGAATGTGTCGTTGCGAATCACCGCGTCGATACTCGCGCACGCCGATAACTTCATTGCCGATTCCTGCACGCGGATTTGATAATTGTGCCGCCGGTTGACGGTCTAATAAGGCAAAACGTCGCATTTTTTTCACTTCGGGATAGACTAAAACAGAAGTTGGCACATCAATTTGCCCCTTTTTTTTGAAAAAACCAAAGGGCGCACGCGAAGTCATTTTTAGCGGTGGAAAATGAAATACGCCGCGTCGATGCACTGTAAAAGCATAATCGAATTGCACATTTTCTGACAAAGTGGGAATGAACATCGGCAAATGATGTTCGTCACTATCGGGCGCAGCAAGTGGACAGTGTTCTAAGATATGCAGATGTGCCGCCGCGACAGTGCGCTGATTATCGACTTGTAGCGTAATCGTCAAATCAGCGCCTTCGTGCAAGGCTTCATCTTCTGGAATAGATAATTGTCTACTGCCAGCGATATTTTTGAGTGAACGGCGATTCAAGAAAAATCCAGCTAGTAAGATTCCGCCCAACAATGCCGAAACAACAAATAACCAGCCAATTTGCGTTTGATTCGCCAAGAAGTAAAACACGAAAGCTGCAAATAAGAATGAATAGAATCGGCTAGTCGGCATCTTATAACCACCGCTTGAAGAATGTGTGCATCATGTTGGCAATGGTCTCTGCCGCCGAGTCTGATAAATCGCCACCATCGAGACTAATCAATTGTGAAGCGACCTCTGCGCCGTGTAATGCCTTGTCTAATTGCTGCATCTGCTTCATGTTGGGATGGTCATTTGCCTGTAACATCAAAAATACGGCTGCCTCATCTGCTATATCTTCGTGTAACCCTGTTTTCGGGAAATTGACTTGCATCGTGCAAATGGCATTCGCTTCTCCCTGTAAACCCAATTGTAGCGCAATGAATCCACCGGAATCGACTCCCCATAAGCCGATTGAATCAGCGTTAAAGTCACCATCGGCGAGATTGGTCTGTAATCAGCGTATCGCGTAACGGCAATCTTCAATATCACGATAACTAATCGTCGCCACAGCATATTTCGCCTCTAGCAGACGAGGCAGAATCCGCGAGTCCATTTGGCTGCGATTGAATCCATCTGCCATATAGATGATGACTTGAGCAGCGTCATCTTCGGGGTCGTACAAGTCAAAATGCAGGAAGTCACCGTCGATTTTGCGATAGGGTACTTTGCGAACAATGTTCATGTTTCTCTCATTCCACTGGAACACGAATATTGCTTAGAACATCGCTAATGACTTGCTTGGCAGTATCAGGCTTTCTATCACGGGTCAAAATACGATGTGTCCCAACAGCATACACCGCAGATTTGATGTCATCGGGCGTGACAAATGACCGTCCGCGAATGAGGGCTAGTGCTTGGGCGCAACGTTGTAAGGCAACACCCCCTCGCGGACTAATTCCCAAAACAACATCGGCATGAGTCCGCGTCGCCGTGTTAATGTTGACAATATACTCTTTCAAAGGGCGCACGACAGCCACATCACGAGTTTGATTTTGCAAGTTAATGATATCTTGCATATCCAACACCGCTTCGACATTTTCTAGTGGATTGTCGCGTTCTTCGCGCTCCAAAATTGTCACTTCGTCCATATATTCGGGATAGCCCAAATCTAGCATGACGAGAAAGCGGTCTAATTGTGCCTCTGGCAAAGGGAACGTTCCTGCCATTTCGATAGGATTCTGTGTGGCAATGATGAAAAAGGGGTTGGGCAAGTTGCGTGTCGTGCCATCCGTCGTCACCTGACCTTCTGCCATCGCTTCTAAGAGGCTTGATTGTGTGCGTGGCGAGGCGCGGTTAATTTCATCCACCAAAACGAGATTTGCAAAGAGTGGACCCGCAACAAAATCAAATGTTTGCTCACGTTGATTGAAAATAGCACTACCTGTAATATCACTTGGTAGTAAGTCGGGGGTACACTGAACGCGCTTAAAACTCGCTCGCATCGACTTGGCAATCGCTTTGGCAACCATGGTTTTACCAATACCGGGGATATCTTCTAGTAAGACATGACCACGCGCCAACATCGTAGCGAGAATCAGTTCCAATTTATGGTCTTCAATCACCACCGCTTCTTGGATTGTCTGCATGAAGGCTTTGATAAGCGTGTTTGAAGTTGTTGCGTGATTTTCCGATACTTGCTGCATGTGCGCTCCATTGTGATGAACTTGTGATACCCTTCACATTTAATCATACAATCCTTAAGCAAAAGCATAAATATTTTGTAACAGGACAAAATCCCCCCAAGTACTAGGGGTAAGATTCGTCTTTAGAAAGCGCGTAATCGTGGTTGTATTGGTCATAGACAAGCCTCTGTTTATCGCCCAAACTGACACTATTGCACATTTCACTTTTGGACACTTGTTACACTCATGAATATCAAATTGACATTGCATAATATTTCAATCCCTGTTTTGTTGGCACTGCTGATAGTCTATATCGTTTGGGGGTCAACTTATCTGGTGATTCGTTTCACGATTGATAGTATTCCGCCTTTCATGTTGACTGGTGGGCGGTCTTTTCTTGCTGGGATTTCGTTAGTCGCTATTGCCCTCATGCGTAAACAAACCATCCCATCAAAAGCACAAACATGGAATGCAATTTTAGTCGGCGCAATCATGTTTGGTGGTGGTGCTGGTTTGGTCGCATTTTCAGAGAAGTGGGTTGAATCAGGATTGACGGCTTTAGGCGTTGCTGCCACGCCGATATGGGCTGCTATTTTTGTGGGATTGTGGGGCAAATGGCCCAACCGGCTGGAATGGATAGGCTTATTGATAGGCTTAATAGGAATCGTTATTTTGAACATGGAAAACGGAATGCGTGGTAATCCTATCGGGGCGATGGCTTTGATTGTGGGGCCCATGATGTGGGCATTTGCTTCAATGTGGAGTCGTCGTTTGAACATGCCGGAGGGGTTTATGAGTGCGGCGTTTCAATTGCTAGGCGGTGCTTTTGTTCTCGTTTTCATCAGCTATTTTGCGGGCGAAAGCATGACAACCTTTCCTACCCAACAAGCAGTATTCGGCTTTTTCTATCTGACAATTATAAGTTCGCTGATTACCTTCACTGCTTATATATATCTGGTGCGAACTGTCCGCCCTTCTTTGGCAACAAGCTATGCCTATGTGAATCCAGTGATAGCTGTGATGTTGGGGGTTTTCTTTGCTGATGAAAGTATCACAACAACAGGTATTGTAGCTATGATTGTCATTCTGACAGGTGTTGCTCTGCTGGCATTCGGTAAAGAGCGCAAAAAACCAGAGGCAATTCAGGCGACACTCTCTAAGGCATAGATTAGGGAATATTGCCGCCCTATCAATCTCCCCATTTGCCACTTGTGATAGAATGTCTTGCTAAACATTAATCCGACGATTTGGTATCGACATTTTATCACCTTATGCCTGAAAACTCCCGATTTGCACATTTGAAACCACTACTTGTCATTATCGCGTTGATATTGTTGACCTTGCCTGTCATTCAACCTTTTTTGCAAGGCGAAATGCCGCGTACCGATGATGGCTATCTGCATGTTTATCGTGCAGTTGCCCTTGACCATAGTTTACGAAATGATGGCGCACTCTACCCACGCTATTCGTCTGGTTTGGTCTATGGCTATGGGGCATCATTATTTAATTATTTTCCGCCGACTTCGTACTATCCGACAGTGTTTTTGCATTGGACAGGCTTATCTTTTGTACAAGCATGGGTCTGGACACTGATTCTCTTCATATGGGTTGCAGCGAGTGGTGCTTATCTACTCGGCAAAGAATGGGTCGGCGAAAGTGGCGGCTTCATCACGGCTGCTGCTTATATCTATGCGCCCTATTTGCTATTTGATGCTCTCACACGCGGCACAAGTAGCGAACTTGCCGGATTGGGACTCTTGCCGTGGGTCATGTGGGGCTTCACACGCTTGGCATTTTATGGTCAACGCCGCGATTTTTTGGTTGCTGTTCTGACATTTGCCCTATTTATCCCGATACACAATATCGTGACACTCTATGGGACAATACTATTGGCTGGATACTGTGCTTTTTTGTGGTTGACGAGCCAAGCCAAAATGCGCGTATTCTCACAATTATTGCTAGCGGCAATACTCGCCTTTATCATGACAGCGTTCTTCTGGTTGCCAGCTTTGGGCGAAACTGACACGACCAAAATCAACCTCATCACAGAGAATCTCACGTCGATAGATGTCACGCGCTCCTTGCGTGACTTAGCCGATGTTTTCGCATTGCCGCGCACGGCTGACCCCACACAATTACAAGCGCCAACGCCTATTTCGCACGGATTGCCACAATTAGTCTTAGGCTTAATAGGATTAGGGTTGGTATGGCGAAATCGACTTCATAATTCACATTGGGCGCAATCCATTGCGCCCCTACAAGCGCTCTTGTCGATAATTGTCATTATTGTAGTTTTTTTGCAATTGCCTGTCTCAGCTATCGTATGGGAAACAGTGCCATTGATTGGCTATTCGCAATTTGCATGGCGCACAATGGGCTTATCGAGTCTCGCATTGGCATTGATGGCAGGTGTTGGTGGCGCTTTACTCCTCGGCAGGATAAGGGCGCAATCGCATAAAATAGGCTTATTTTGCGTTTTTCTGCTGATTATCGCTTTGTATGGCATTCCATGGCTCTACACAGCTTATTCGCCGCTTGAAGCCGATTCAATTGTTGATGCCCAAAACTTTGAGCGCCGCACAGGTATGCTGACATTATCCTCTTACAGCGAGTATCTCCCGATAGGCACTGACCAGAACACCCTTAACCCTGATGGCTTGAGCGATGCGTTTGCCGATAGTGAAGTTATTGCGCGATTGACTACACCCGATGGCATGACCATTTTAGAGGCACAGTGGCAAGGCACATCTGCGGTTATCGAATTGCAGGCAGATAATCCTGTAACTCTCGTTTTTGACTGGCTTTATGTGCCGGGCTGGGGGGCGCATGTTCTGGACTCCACAACAGCGTTAGTGCCGCTAACGGTCTATCCCTCGCAAGCACAAGGTTTTGTCAGTGTCGATATTCCGGCAGGGACATCTACGCTGGAAATAGCTTTGCACAATACGCCTTTGCAATCACTGGCAGAATGGCTGAGTATCGCAGGTATCGGCTTATTGATTTTGCTGATGCTAGTCGCTTGGCGAGTGTGGCAGCCAGCAGATGATAATGTGCGATTTTATTGGGCGGATAGCCATTCTCCGCTACAGATTGCGTTTTGGGTTATGGGAATTGGATTGGCACTTTTCTTGGTAAAAACAGGTGTCATTGACCGCATTGATTCGCCATTTAAGACATCGCGCCTCGTCGATGGTAGCATCACAAATGTTGAAACAACGCTCAATAGCGATTTTAGCGGCGAAATACGGCTTTTGGGAGTATTACTGCCAGAACGCATTAAATCAGGAGAAAGTAGCCAAATTCGCGTATTCTGGACACTTGTAGGCGAAACGCTAGACACAAATTATTCGACAATTTTGTATCTGCGCGATTCTCAGCAAAATATCATTGCCGAAAGCGGCTCGTTTTACCCTGCTAATCTCGCACCATCAAATTGGCTGCCAAATTATTATCTCGAAGAAGTGCTGGACTTTGAGATTCCGCCCTTTACGCCACTCGGAACTTATACACTCGATATTGGCTTGTTCAATCCTGAAACTCAAGAGCATTTGAATGTTCTCAACGAAGTCGGTAATCCGATAGGTGTGGATGTTGTTTTGGGGACGATTGATGTGATACGCCCTGATTCACAGTCCGATGATTTTGGCGATATGATTGGCAGTTTTGGTAATTTTAATTTGCTGGCTATCGACGGCATTCCTGAAACGGCACAAGTTGGCGACGAAATGACAATTCGCTGGTTGTGGCAAATGCTCGAAACTACAGATTTTGATATAACAGTACAGGCAGTATGGCGCAACGATAATAACCAGATTATGGCTTCAACGCCGTTAGTGCCGCTAACGCTCGGTTATTCGACTTCGCAATGGCAAGCGGGTGATGCTTGGCGCGGAATCCATCGCCTCTATGTGCCTGCTAATCTGGAAAGTGGTGAATATACAGTCGCCATAAAACCCCCCGATGAAGAGTCGATTGTGGTTGCTACTATGCAAGTCGAAACGCCTGAACGCAATTATGACATACCCGATGCAGAGTATGATACACCTCAGGCATGGAGCAATGGACTTTCGCTTGTTGGATATGACTATACCGTAACTGCTGTTACGGTATACTGGCAAACGACTACACAAATTGACCAGAATTTGCGGCTATTTGTGCAAGTCGTTGATAGCGATGATTCGATTATCGCGCTGACTGATGGTATCCCCATTAATTGGACACGCCCGACAACCTCATGGGCATCTGGTGAAATTATCACGACACAACATGATTTTGGCAACTTGCCATCAGGTGAATATCGTATTCGCGTCGGCTGGTATGACCCCATCACAGGAGACCGACTTCCTATGAGCAATAACGGCGATTCATTCTTTTTGCCAACTGTCTTTGTGGTGGAATAGTGGTTAAATAGACACATAACTTCATGATTTTTATGCAAATTAAGGAATGATTCATGCCCATATCAGATAATTATAAAGCGCGTTTGTATCCTCGCTTAGAGACAATCGCTGAACATTTTGGCACACCGTTTCACATTTATGATGAACGCGGAATCCGTGAGACAGTTCTCAACTTGCAATCAAAGTTTGACTATGCCACCTTCCAAGAATACTATGCGGTTAAGGCTTTGCCCAATCCGCAAATACTGAAAATTTTATACGGTGAAGGTCTTGGATTTGATTGTAGTTCCATACCGGAATTGATACTTGCGCGGCAGACAGGCGCATCGGGTGAACGTATCTTTTTCACGAGTAACAATACGACTCCAGAAGAATTTGAAGTCGCCTTAGCAGATGGCGGCTGTATTCTCAATTTAGATGATATTTCGTTGATTGACAAAATGCCGAAAATGCCAGAATTGATTTGCTTTCGCTATAATCCCGGCGAAAAACGCAAGGGCAACAGCATTATTGGTAATCCTGTCGAATCGAAGTTTGGGCTGGCACATGACCAACTCGAAGAGGCTTATCGACTGGCAAAAGAAAAAGGGGCAAATCGTTTCGGGATTCATGCCATGATAGTCTCCAATGAACGCGATTATCAGGCATTTGTACAAACTTGTTTCATGCTCTTGGAATTAGTCGAAAAACTGAATAAGAGCCTCAATATTCAAATTGAATTTATCAATCTTGGCGGCGGATTAGGGATTCCGTATCATCCTGAAGATAAGCCGCTTGATTTATCCACACTAGCGGCGGCAATTCAACGCAGTCTGATTTACTTTGAGCGCCTGAATAAATATATGCCGCGCATTTACATGGAATCGGCACGCTATATCACGGGGTCACATGGCGTATTGGTGACACGGGCTATCAACCATAAAGACACCTATCGCCGTTATATTGGTGTGGATGCCAATATGTCCTCTCTGATGCGTCCGGGCTTGTATGGGGCTTATCATCACATAGACGTTTTCGGCAAAGATAGCAGCGAAAGAGATGTCATTGTCGATGTCGTTGGGGCGCTCTGTGAGAATAATGATAAATTCGCGGTTCAACGTGCTTTGCCACCGATAGATGATGGCGATTTGCTCATCATTCATGATACCGGCGCACACGGACACGCAATGGGATTTAACTATAATGGACGTTTGCGCCCACAAGAATTGCTTCTACGAAATAATGGCACAGTCGAGCGTATTCGTCGGGCAGAAACAATCGAAGATTACTTTGCAACGCTGAATTTCGAGCCGAAAATGCTCAATATCAGCACCACTCATACAACATGAAAAATGGACTTCTAACTCATGAATGCAAAACGGGCGAACCCTATCAAAGAGTCGCCCGTTTTTTAGTGTGGGGAAGATTTTATTTGCCATTTTCTAGCAGTGTGCCACTTTTGACAGCAATCTGACGCGGTTTAGCCGCTTCGCTCTTCGGCAGTGTCAATGTCAAAACACCATCATGATAATTCGCATCGGCTTTATCGACTTCAACCATACTAGGCAGTGTCACACTGCGGCGGAATGTGCCAAAACGACGCTCGTTCAGGATTTGACGGGTATCGTCTGGTAATTCAGCTTGTGTCACTTCACCACTGATAGTCAGCGTATGCTCATGCACTGTGATTTCAATATCATCAGGCGTGAGACCAGGGACATTGGCTTCAACGATAAAATTATCATCGTTTTCATAGACATCAAGGGCAAGCCACTTACCAACGGCTGACCATTCTGTCGCATTGCTACCCACCACGCGATTAACCTCATCGACCATGCGATCCATCGTGCGTTGCATTTCTACTATTTCACGGAAAGGATTCCAACGAGTCATCATCATGATACCTCCTAAAAAATCGCATTTGAATTTGTGTATTTTGTCAATACATCTAAAGCATAGGGCGCTTTTGTAAGAAGAATTTATGAGAAATATCGGAAATTCATATACAAATATCAGAGAAACATAAACAAGATGGCTATACCGTAACTGCTGTTACGCTATAAACAAAAAGAGCGCAGTTCATCACCACGCCCTGAGAAATTGATAGCCTATTATTGGGTCACGATTCTAGAGAGTCTAGCATCTCGCGCAGATAGGCAACCGTGTTCTCGCGGTCTTTGCCAGAGAGATTCGTGAGATAATTATAGACTTTATCGCCAAGTGTTTTCGAGAAATGTTTATAGGTATATTTTGGCTTTGAGGACTTGTTCTTGGATGGCGATTTCCGTAGCAATTCTTGATATACCGTATCATTTGTTACGGTATAGCCTTCAAGTTTCGTTTGTTTATAGGCAAGGCGAATCTTATCTTCATCGTTTTCAGCTTTACTGAGGATGGCTGTACGGATAAAGCCTTCTGTCCAATTGAGGTCATCCGCCCATTCCCAAACGTCATATGGGAGGCGCAACAAACTACGATATTGACGCAGTTGGACAGGGTTTTCCAGATTCATGGCATTGAGCAATTTCTCGCCTTGATGACGGGGGACACGATAGACTGTGCCATTGGCTACCTGTGCATAGAAATCTTTCTCATTCTCAAAGGCATCAAAGGGGTCAAAGTGTTTTTCATCGCGCAGAATATCCATCAGCAATAAGGCGAATTGACGTGCCATGGCAATCGCGTTTAAGTCAGCACGCACATTATTTTCGTTTGCCTGCCGCCAAATACTGACACCATCTACAAGTTGCCGTGATGGAATCTTATCCCAGCCCGTATTCGGATATTGCCAATTCAGCAGATGATAAGCTAACCAGCGTCTTTCGCCAGTTTCAATCTCATATTGGCTGCTGCCGACTTGCGCTATCGAAATCGGATTCGTCAAGCCATCGCGCATGATACTGGCGGCAAGGTCTACCACTTGCATCAACGCGGCTTGCAAAGTCCCCATTTTTGGCGCAGAACTAATTTGCCCAATTTCTTCATCAATATTTTCGACATCGGCTGTGCGCTGTGTTTCTTTGCCTTCCAGATAGGCTCTTAGCGGAAAATTCTCTTGGCGCTCAAGGTTGATTTCTTTCAGCCACATGTCAAAGAAATATTGCATATCCTCTATAGCAGATGAATGGAAATATTGCCGTACCCTTGTTGGTATAGTACGGCGCGGTTGCATCGGATTAGGATGAATTAAGTCTATGCCCTTGAAGATGATTTTTTCACGGCTTGTTTTTTGTGAAAATGGGTCATCATGACCAATGGCACTATTGTAGCCAAAATCAGCAATATCAGAGGCACTATCACTACTCATGCCAGCGAGATTACCCATGTTGACTTCGTTATCAGCCAAGTCGCCTAAGATATCTTCTGTGATGATGCCACGCTTACGACGTTTAGACATTCAAGATTTTCTCCTTAGCAGTGCGGACGATTTTCCACGCATCAGCCGCCGCCGGATGGTCATAGGCATAACTGAAAATACTCATCTTGCGCGACATTGCCTCTTCCCAAACAACACTCATCGGTAATGGATTCCAGACTAAATCACCGAAGCCTTTGTGCAGTGACTTAAGTTTTTCACGATGTTCGAGTGTCTTGCTGCGGAACTTTGTCGGGATGATACCTGTCAATTTGATATCGCCGAATCCTTCCTGTGACCGCTTTTTGCTGTAGTCAGTGGTGTGTTTAATCGACTGCACGAGACCATCAAAACTGAGGTAAGTGACTTCTGTTGGGTAGATGATATGGTCAGTTGCCAGATAAATCAGGGCGTGGAATGTCGAGGGAGTCGGGCTGGTATCGAAGATGACAAAATCGACAATATCTTCTTCCTCCAATTCTGCCATGCGACGTTGAATGATAAAGGGTTCGCCTTCTAATGCCTGCGAAATGAGGCGCGTTTCTCGATTGCCGCGCACCATATACAAGCGGCTTGAATCGGGCAATTTTGCATTGGGCAAAGCATAGCTCTGAGGCGGAATAGGTTGGACAATACCGGGGTCATTGAACTCGGCATCACGCACTAACAAGTCATAGAGGCTATGATGTTTTTTGAAGTCAAAGCTGATGGTCATATGCCCTTGCGGGTCGGCATCGACTAGCAAAACACGATAGCCCATAATCGCCAAGCCAGCCCCGATTGTAGTCGCCAGTGTGGTCTTCCCTACACCGCCTTTTTCGTTTAAGAAGGTCAATACTTTCATGATTGTCTGCTCCGTTTGTTCTTATCATATGGCTTTATTGTAGCGGATTGCCAGAAAAAATGTGGTTATATGATGGTTGTTTTTGACAAATATTGATACCCCGTCAGGACAATTTTCGCAGTTCCCTGCTTCGAGTTTCTTCCATTATACAACAGAAGATAGTCCTTGTCCATCTATACCGTATAGATACCGTATTAATGATACATCGAATTTTGAGTACGAAGATTGCCAGTGGGGTAGGTGGTGATTTCCCAAATGGAGAGATTTGACAATTTGCGATAACGGGGTATAGACGCTGTGAAAACTTATCAGGAGAATCTTGTAAAGAAGTATCAATGACTTATCACAATTAATATCATGAGACAATCGCACTGGATATGACAAGCCTAAACAAGCGGTGTTTGACGGTTCTTGACAGAATCTAACACTAGAGGACAATAGACACGAGACGAGGCGTTTCTGTCTCGTTTTTTATTTGAATAGTAGGGCGTTATCGAGGCTGTCATGAAGACATTGCGAAAACCGTATTATGGCTGGTGGATTGTGGGTGAATTAGCCATCGCACAAACCATCACTTGGGGCATTGTCTATTACGCGTTCTCTGTTTTTATTGCCCCGATGGAAGCCGAATTGGGTTGGTCACGCACGGTTATCACAGGTGCATTTTCGCTAGCATTGCTGGTTTCTGGATTAATGGCAGTTCCCGTCGGTTTCTGGCTAGACCGTCATGGGGCGCGTTTCCTGATGACGATAGCGGTTGCTTGTGCCGCGTTACTGGTTTTTGCATGGTCACAAGTGCAGACTATTTTTCTGTTTTATGCTATCTGGATTGGAATTGGCATGTGTATGTCTGCCAGTCTCTACGAGCCGGCCTTTGCTGTTGTTGCTCAATGGTTTTATCGGCGGCGCGGACTTGCCTTAGCCATCGTAACATTTGCGGCAGGTTTTGCGAGTACGATTTTTCTCCCACTATCGAATTGGCTTTTACAACGTTCTAATTGGCGTGAAGCTGTGATGACCCTCGCTATTATCTTAGCCGTGAGTGTTATTCCGCTACATGCTTTGATACTGCGGCGGCATCCACGCGATTTGGGCTTGCTACCAGATGGTGATAATGACTCAATAGGGGATGAGAAGGCTAAACGAAGCGCCGACGTAGCATTAGGCGATGCAGTACGGCAAGTTTCTTTTTGGTGGTTTACAGCCTCATTCTCATTTGCAACCTTAGCTTCGATTGCGATTCGCGTTCATATGATTCCATTATTGCTGGATAGAGGCTTTGACGAAACTTTTGCGGCATCCGTGACAGGGATTATTGGCGCAATGCAGGTCTTGGGGCGCGTTCTCTATGCTCCTACAGAATCGAAATTGCCAAAACGCTATATGATTGCTGGCATTTTTGCTTTGCAAACAAGCGCCCTACTCATTTTAATTTTCGTCCAGTCGATTCTGGGTGTTTGGGTATTTGTCGTCCTACTTGGTGCAGCTAATGGTGCGATGACCTTAGCTCGCCCAGCTTTATTAGCAGATTTTTATGGCACAGAATTTTACGGGCGCATCAGTAGTGTGATGTGGGTTTTTATCGTACTCGCTGTCACTCTTGCTCCTGTCGGTGCCGGATGGATGTATACCTTGCAAGGCAATTATGACACGGTGTTATGGATACTGGTTAGCCTGTCTATTTTTGCCACAATTGCGATTAATTTTGTTCGCAAAGAAGAATAACTGGCATTACAGCAGTACAGGTCATCAGAAGAATAGAGCGACTATACCGAAAAGTTTGATAAATCGGCAACGGCGTAACGCGAATGATTAATTAACAAATTGGTTATAAACGGACTCCTGACCTCTGATTTAATAAGGGGGTGTTTAACCGTTTCGTACAAGGAATTTAATGACCACTCCAAATATTGCCCGACATAGCCGCATTGTTTCATTATCCCCGATTCATTATGGATGGATTGTTTGGCTTGTTGCCACAATCGGCTGGGTAGCGACATCGCCCGGTCAGAGTTTCACCGTTTCGCTTTTTTTCGATTACTTCATTGATGATTTTGGTCTCAGTCGCACGATGGTTTCTTCCTTATATGGCGCAGGGACTTTTGGCGGTTCACTGGCGTTAACATGGATTGGTCTACAAATTGACCGTCAAGGTAATCGTAAAATGGGTGTCATCATCGGCATCTGCTTCACTCTTGCTTTGGTGATGATGTCATTTGTGATGGGACCCATCTCGTTGCTCATCGGCTTCATTGCCATTCGTGGCTTTGGACAAGGCGCACTGTCATTGGTCAACACAACAGTTATGGCAGAGTGGTTTCAGCGTTTACGGGGGCGCATGATGAGCCTATCCCTTGTCGCCTTCGCGTTATTCCAAGCGGTCTATATCCCTTGGTTACAAAGTCAATTGCAAATTTACGGCTGGCGGCATATGTGGCTTGTCTTGGGTATCGGTGTCGCCGTGGTTGTGATTCCACTGACATGGGTATTGATGCGAAACAAACCCGAAGAATATGGTCTATTACCAGATGGCGATGTCAGGAATCAGAAATCAGAAACGCAAGAAGCCGAAATTACAGGGTGGACATTACGTGAAGCGATGAGAACATCGACTTTTTGGGTTCTACTATTTGGGCGGCTCATTTCGCCAGCATGGGGAACAGGCATCATCATTCATCAGATTTCTATTTTTAATGAACTTGGACATTCGGCAGCCACCGCAGCAACAACCTACTCGATGATTACGTTGATTATGGCAGGCGCGTCGATTGGTTTTGGCATCTTGGTCGATAAGCTACGCCCCGGTGTCGTGATGGCGATACAACTTGTCGCCCTAATCGTGGCGATGATTACCATCAATTATATGACCAACCAATATTTAATTTATGTCTATGCACTAGGTTTTGGCTTAGTCATGGGTGGCGGTGCGGTTTTCGATGGCGCTGTTTGGGCGAATCTCTTCGGGCGTAAATATCAAGGTTCAATACGCGGCTTTGTCATCACGGCGATGGTCGCAAGTTCCGCCGCAGGACCCGTTATCTTGGGCATCAGTTTTGATTATTTCGGCGGCTACGCACCAGCGTTATGGCTCGGTGTGGCGCTATCTGCGATTGCAGGGACGGGTGCTATGCTAGTGAAAAATCCTCGCAAAGCCAAAGATATAGTTGCATAATGACCTTTTGCTAAAGATAGCAAAGCCAGCAAGCACTTCTTAAGTGTCCTGATGCTGCCTTTCTGGAACAGTAAAGCTGAAGGTTGTGCCTGATTGTGGCAGACTCTCGACCCAGATTTCGCCGCCATGTGCCTGAATAAATCCGCGTGCAATCGCTAAACCTAAGCCTGTACCGCGTTCGTTGTCGGTATTTGCCCGTGATTGTTCGCCACGATAAAAACTGTCGAACAGATTGGGCAGCACATCTTTGGCAATATGCACCCCCGTATTGTGAATATCAACTTGGATGCAGTCGTTATCTTTACGGTAAGCTGTAACGACAACTCTTTCACCTGTGGGCGAGTATTGAATGGCATTATCAATCAAGTTTTTGAGAACGCGCTGAATCTTATCGGGCGCAACCTGCACAAGGTCAATATCATCTTCGACATGACCTGTTAATAGGATATTCTTGCGCTGTGCCTTGGGCATCAATCCACCAATCGTATCGCTAATTAAATCCGCTATCGGAGTCTGGGCATAATCCAATTCCAGATGCCCGACATCTAATCGTGCCATCTCAAACAAATCTTGAATCAAGCGGCTGAGGTGTTCAATCTCATTGAGGGTTGTTTTAATGTAGCGGCTTTGAGTCTCATCATCAGTAATGACACCATCTGCAAGCGCCTCCATCATCACGCGCATTGACGTTAAAGGTGTTCGTAAATCATGAGAGACCCATGCCACAAGGTCGCGCCGTGTTTTTTCCAATTGCCGTTTTTGAATATCAACTTCTTGTAAATCTCGCGCCATGGCATTAAAACTGCGAATTAAAAGCGCGATTTCGTCATTGCCACGCACATCTAAACGAGTGCTTAAATCGCCTTGCGCCAATTTGTCTGCTGCTTTCGCCAAACCAAAGAGGCGTACTGTCATTGCCCGTGATACAAAATAGCCAAAACTGACAGCCGTTAAGCCGGCAAAGAACATGATTGTCGTCACAAGCGGCAAATAATGGGTATCAAAGAACATGATACGCGATAGTAACCATAGATTGAGCAGCACAACGCCGACAGTGAACAAAACCATCAGCAATAACAACCAGCGCAAACTCTTCAAATGCTGCAAAATCCCTACTTTGTAGATTCCATACGATAACAAAGTAAAAAAGATGCCTGTTGCCAGCATAGCCATAATCAATTGCTCAGTGATACTGCCCGGTAAATTTATCATGACCTGACTGATAAATTGGACACCTAATACAAATACAATGAGGCTACCCATCAATAGCGATAAAGGATGAAGCAACAGTGTCAGCAAGGGATTTCGTTGTTGCATAGCATTATTCCAGTAGATTTTTTTAACACGGTCAAGCGTGGCGCTATCGACTCCTGCGATTGATATGAGGTAGGTTTCGATGCTGCCATACGTTCTGCAGATGTGCTGGAGTGTTTTTTGCATCAAGTCACCATCGGCAATCAGCAAGTAATCCAAGTCTTCTTCGCTGACCCCCAATAATTGCAATTGCAGCCACGGCAATCAGTCGAAACACCCACTTAAGCATGAAATCTCCTGTCCCAGTGTGTAACCTTCGTGGCAGAGTATAATAATCAGGTGGAAAAATGGCTATGGACATCGAAACGACTATGCTTCGGGTGCCTCAAATTTGTAGCCAATCCCCCACACCGTTTGAATATAGGTCGGCTTCGCCGGATTGGGTTCTATTTTCTCGCGCAGACGACGCACATGGACTGTCACTGTGCTTTCATCGCCATAAAATTCATAGCCCCAAACATTATCGAGCAGTTGAGAACGGCTAAACACTTGGCGTGGATGTCGGGCTAAGAACCACAATAAATCGAATTCTTTGGCGGTCAATACGACATTTTCATTGGTGACAACAACAGCCCGACTGCGCGGGTCTAACTGTAAGTGTTCAAAGTTGATAGGACTTTCTGTATTGCCAGCACTGATAGAACTGCGCCTTAACACCGCTTTGACTCGCGCCACTAATTCACGCGGACTGAATGGCTTGACAATATAATCATCCCCCCCGACTTCAAAACCTGTAATGCGGTCTATTTCTTCGGTGCGTGCTGTGAGAAAGATAATCGGAATCTCGCCGTTGACACTCATTGGCGTAAATTCTGCTGGATTACGCAACTTGCGCGTGATTGCCAAGCCATCAATACCGGGTAGCATAATATCCAAGACAATCAAATCGGGGTTATCGGCGCGAATCATATCTAACGCCTTTGTCCCTGTTTCAGCCTCTGCAACATTGTAGCCTTCTAATTCTAAATAGCGCCGCACGACTTCACGGATAGTCCGTTCGTCATCGACAACCAATATCTGCTGTTGTTTGCTCATCATTGGATACCTATTTGTCATGATTATTTGTCTGTTTTCATTATAGACACGGCAATCTAGCAATTCATTACATATAATGCTATTGCTATCATAGAGAAAATCTAAAATCACAAGGTTGCAAAATTCAAAAAACACAGTATCCTTTTAAGCGAAACAGTTTCAAACCGAATTAACTTTTTTCCTCAAAAGGAAGTAAATATGACTAAGAAATCACTTATTTTACTCGTGTTGTTCGCGCTCATCGTGAGTGTCGTCCCGTTGGTCTCCGCTCAGGGTGATATTGAAAGCGTCTGTCTCGTGACCGATTTAGGTCGTGTGAATGATGGCACATTCAACCAATTTGCCCATGAAGGCGCAGTTGACGCAACAGATGACTTCGACCTTGATTATGACTTCATCGAAACCGAATCAGAGGTGGACTATGAAGCTAACATCCAAACTTGTGTGGATGAAGGCTTTGATGTGGTTGTCAGCATTGGTTTCCTCATCCAAGATGCGACAATGGCTGCTGCCGAAGCCAATCCCGATGTTTACTTCATTGGTATTGACCAATTCTTGGTAGACGGTCCTTCAAATATGGTCGGCGTTCAATTCCGCGAAGACCAATCAGGCTTTATGGCAGGCGTTTTAGCTGCACTCGTCGCTAATGCTAATGATGAAGAAGTCATCGCAGGTGTTTATGGGATTGACGTTCCGGCAGTGAAGCGTTTCCGTAATGGCTACGAACAAGGCGCACTCTTTGTGAACCCCGATTGGGAAGTTGGCACAAACATTCTCGGTGCTTATGCCGATAGCTTCGTTGACCAAGCACAGGGTATTTCATTGGCACAGCAATTCATCGGTGAAGGTTCAGCCGTCATCTTTGGCGCAGGTGGTCCTCTAGGTTCAGCCGCGATTGCTGAAGCTGCAAGCCAAGGTATCTATGTCATCGGTGTTGACCAAGATGAATTTGTCACGACTTTCTCCAATGGTGATGTTGATGGTTCAGAATTTATCATTTCTAGCGCCCAAAAGCGTGTTGACCAAGGTGTCTATGATATGATTGCTGCCCTTGCAGAAGGCGACATGGACTCATTCCCTGGTGGTAACAATTACCTGCTAGACGCAGCCGGTGGTGGTGTTGGTCTTGCCGATTCCCACGATTCCGATATTGACGATGCGATTTGGGAAGAAGTGGATGCCATTTTCGAAATGATAGTTGACGGTGATATCGACACAGGCGTTGACCCTGTAAGCGGCGACCTTGCTGAGATGGATCCTGAAATGGAAGCCACAGAAGAATCTGGCGACTAAGTTTCTTCACCGACTAAAACAAGCAGCCTCATGAACATCGTGGGGCTGTTTTGATTCAGTGGCACAATGCTGCGAAAAAACGATTTTCCGTACTTAGCTGCCACCTGCGACAACGGCATCTATCATAACGGCGAGCATTAAGCGACCATCATCTGAGGCATCTACCCACTCATTCGTATAGCGCATGTAGCCCACGATAGAAAATTGACCGCTTGGATTACTTTCGCCAATATCATCCCATGTGACATTGCAAGCACTGGCATCAATATACAACCAGTAAGTTTCTCCTGCATTGAGCCTTATGCCCGAATTGGCATCAAATGTATAGGCATTGTCTTTGTTAACTTGGCGTGTATCAATAGTTTGCAATGCTTGGTTGGGAAGACCATTTCTATCGCTGAAAAGTTGCAACGTGACCGAATCATCTAGTATGTGACGCAGCGATATCTGCACACTATTGAGACGATAATCATCCTCTTCTGGAATCCTGAAGCCGAGTGCGACTTGGCTACACCAGCCCCCATAAACACCATTATCAGGGAAATTGCTAAAAACGATATCGGCTGATACGGTGGCGACAAGTAAAACAAGTATCGAAAAAATAAGCATTACAGTGGTCAATCGGCGGCTATTCATCTCAGTGACTCCTCATTTCAGATTAATGACAGTTGCATTGATACTGTCATCGTGCATTATATGTTATAGTCTATCATAAAGATGATAAGCTGTTGTGTTATAAAACTCGCTTTTTCTGTAATCTTTCTCTCACTATCATCCTGCGTGATGGAACTTTCCGTACAGAGCTAATCTTGTTTAACAAACTATCCTTGGCGAACTTATAGCCTCTATCTCAGATTGCAATTTTGTGTGAGGCGCGATGAAACCGCGAAAGCGGCTTAACTTGCCATTGAATATTGAACCAGATACAACTATTACGATATATTAATCACTCTTCTCGTTATTGTGAAATACCCACAGCATTAAAAGTAGGCAATGATTAATATTTCAAACCTTAAGTTTACTATCATCAATTCGCTTGTATCATAAACTTATCTCATTATCCATTTGTAGAGTTCGATAAGTGCTTAGAAAATGCGTAACGCAAAGATGCAAAGGGTGAAAGGCGCAAAGAAAGGTTTTGAATAGAAATCTTGGCGCTTTGGCGGTTCATCTTTTTTCTAAGTTTTTTCCAGATTCTGCAATTACGTGTTTAACAAACTACCTGCGATAACACCTTAACATCGGTCTCACATTGCCATTTTGTGTAAGACGCAGTGAAACCCCGAAAGGCGCTTATGATTTACAAATTCAGAGAGATTCTTAAAGAGGGGAAGATTATGACAAGACAACAAATGCTAACGGGTGTCGGTATTATCTTAATTATTGCGGCTGTGGCTTGGCGCTTTGCACTCGGTACCCAACTAGACCAACGTTTTGAAGATGGTTGGTCATGGCAAATGAATACATTGGGTTTGAATTCTTTGGCAGATGAAGACACAGGGGCTTTCCCAGAAGGAACAACCTTAGCTGATGACCCAGATACCCTAAACACGCGGACAATTTCGGCAACGGCAAATGATGTCCCAGAAGGTCAAGTCAATATCACGGATTATTATGAAGTCCATAATGCCTCGACTAACGCACTCGATTGGGATTTTACAATCAATGCCACGGTAGACGCTGCGACAGGGCAATATCTTGAAGGCTCATATGAGGGTGATTACTACCTCATTCCACGGAACGCCGAACAAACAACTTATGTTGTCAGCAATTCGACTTATCAAAGCCTCCCGATGGCATTCCAACGTGAAGAAGAAATCGCTGGTCTAAAAACTTATCTGTATGCTTTTTATGGTGACTTACCCAATACCCAATCTTACTCTGATATGGAGCTTGAAGAGGGACAAGAAGTCGTTTGTTTCGACTTTGAGATGGAATATTGGGTCGAGCCGACAACCGGTGAAATTGTTCGCTATCGTGACTGGTGCGAAGGCGATTATGTGGTTGATGCCGATGGTGAAACGCTTTATGGCTTGCAACGCTGGGGCAGTACGAGCCAACAGGATGATATTGTGCAGCGCGTTGATGCCGTCAAAACACTACTCAATAATTATCGTTTGAATAGCCTTTACATCCCAATGGTTTTGTTTGTACTTGGTGTATTAGCACTTGGGCTCGCTTTCTCACCAGGTTTGCTTAAAGATGATACAAACAATACAAAAGGTAAACCTATCGCATGATTCGCTTTTTCAATTCGCTCCAAATTCAACTCTATATCATTGTGTTACTGCTCACCGGATTAGTGGTAGTAGAAGTAGTATTGAATGTGACTTTGATACAAGCCGCCGACAGCAGCATCAGCCAAGCAGATGCTGCCAGTTTACAACGGTCAAATGCGTATCTACTGGCTTCCTTAGCTCGGCGTTTTACCAATGCTGAGGGAGAACGTGATATTGAAGGTATTAGCCAATTGCTAGATGATGCGATTGCTCGGGCGCGTGAAATTGAAGACGCACTCCGTTTTGGACATGCCACACTGGATATTGTCCGAATAGCAGACCCAGATGTGCTTTTACAACTCGATGCACTGGACACTGAATGGGATGAATATTTAGCCCTTTTAGAAACCTTACAACTCGCCTCAGATGATGACCGAGAAGCCATCCTGACTGAAATTGACCAACAAAGTGTCACGGTATTCAATTTCGCCGATAGGGTTGTCAGCTTGCTTAACTTTAAGATTGAGAAACAACGAGAACGAGTACAACAAGTGTCAAAACTTATTGGTGTTGTGACATTATTCGCTATCGTTGCCGCAATTATCATTGTGACACGCATTGTGCGCTCTGTCAGGCAGCTGTCTCATACTGCAACTATCTTAGCATCGGGTGATTTGTCAGCGCGTGCTGCTGAAGGTGGTTTGAACGAAACGGCGCAAGTCGGCAGCGCATTTAATAGCATGGCAAGTCGCCTTGATGGTCTTGTCGGAGAGCTAGAAACGCAGGTTGATGTCGCAGAGAAAGCGCGTGTTACCGCCGAACAATCCGACCAAGTGAAGTCTGCATTCTTAGCAAGTATGTCCCATGAATTGCGGACACCCCTCAACTCTGTCATTAATTTTAGCAAATTTGTGGTGCGCGGCATCATGGGACCTGTGACTGACCGCCAGATTGAAACACTCAATAAAGTGATTGCTAGTGGACAACATCTACTGAGTCTGATTAATGATGTGCTGGATATGTCTAAAATTGAATCAGGGTCACTCACACTTTTCATTGAAGACGATATCAATCCCAACGAAATATTGGATACAGTTCTCGCTAGTGGTGAGGCTCTCACTGCCGAGAAACCTGTTGCCCTCAAACTGGATATCCCAGCAGATTTGCCGATGATGCGCGGAGACCGCAAACGGCTCACCCAAATTTTCTTAAATGTTGTATCGAATGCTTGCAAATTCACACAAGAGGGATTTGTCAAAGTAACAGCTAAAGCTGAGGCTAATACCTTGCACTTCACAGTTCAAGATACGGGTCCCGGCATTCGGAAAGAAGACCAATCATCGGTATTTGACCCCTTTAAGCAGACCCATACTGGCTTAAGCCAAGGGGAAGGTACAGGGTTGGGAATGCCGATTTCTAAAAACTTGACAGAGGCACATGGAGGCCGCCTATGGTTTGAAAGTACACCGGGAGAAGGCACAACCTTCTTTATCATATTACCTATAAAATCTGAAATGTTGCAACCTGTCAGCTAAAGTGAAGGATGATACCACTATGGAAAACCCAGCGCTTCTCTACGTTGAAGATGACCCTGAAAGCTGTGAAATTATGCGTCTCTTGGTCGAAGAAGTGATGCAAATGAATCACTTGACAATTTTTGAAGATAGTCATGATTTCTTGTCACGTTTAGATGATTTATCGCAACAGCCCGATATCTTCCTGTTAGATATTCATGTGCCACCCCATAACGGTTTTGAGATGTTGCAAATGTTACGTCAGCATGATAAGTATCAATCGACACCCGTGGTTGCCTTAACAGCCAGTGTAATGAATGAAGAAGTTCAACAGTTAAAAACAGCCGGTTTCGATGGTGTTCTTGCAAAACCATTGGATATGGATGCTTTCCCAATAATATTGCAACGCATCCTCAAGGGTGAAACTATCTGGCATATTATGGCATAGCGAGGTTCTTCTGATGACGATGGCGGATTTAAAAGGGAAGCGTATCTTCCTGATAGAAGACAATGTGGGAAATCGGGCGATTATGCAAACCATGTTGGAGCAATTTGGCACAAAAATTGGCTTTGAGAGATGGGGAACAGATACCATCAAAAAACTTGACCAATTTTCTCCTGTTGATATTATTTTGCTAGATTTGATGTTTCCGCGTGGTGTCACAGGCTATGATATCTTTGATGAAATCCGCTCTCATATTAAATATGGTGATGTCCCGATTGTGGCTGTATCCGCCAGCGAACCAGCCATTGCTATTCCCAAGACACGCGCCAAAGGATTTGCTGGGTTTATCAGCAAACCAATTGACTTTGACCTTTTCCCGTCACAAGTTCTAGCTATATTGAAACGCGAACCCGTATGGGATGCTGGTTAAATTCATGGCACTGGCAAACACTATTAACAGCAGATAAGTTTCGTATATTTTAAGAAAGTAGAGAGGTATTATCATGGTTCGTGCGCTAATTATTGATGACAATGAGGACAATGTGGGTGTTTTGGAACAGTTATTGGCATTGGAAGGGGTGGATTATACATCGGTTCATGACCCTGCCAAACTAGACAAGTCAATAGCAGCGACTTCCAGTTTTGATGTGATTTTTTTGGATTTGGAAATGCCAAATATGGATGGTTTCCAGATGTTGAACAAAATGAAAGCTGATTCGCGCTTTAGCCATACACCGATTGTCGCTTATACTGTCCATGTCAGCGAGATAAACGAAGCACGTAATCAGGGCTTTGATAGTTTTATTGGCAAGCCATTAGATGCCGATTCATTTCCCAAACAATTACAACAGATTTTGAGTGGGGAACCAGTTTGGGCTAATCCATAAACCGTTCAAGAAATCTATTCCAGTACGGATACGGCGTAATTAACACCCCTCCGATATAAACTTCAATGGGACGGCAAGCAAAGCGTCCCATTTTGATTCTATACAGACAACATCCATTGCAGTTTTGCCATGTTTTCACTACACTAAACATGCAATATTTAACCAACTACAATTTTGAAGGAGAAATTTTCTATGAAGACAAGCCGTAAACTATTTTTACTGCTGTTGATACTCTCATTACCGACCCTGTTCATTAGCGCACAAGACGATATGGACATGCAAATCGGTTTTTGGGAAGAATGTGCAACGCCCGAAAATCTGCCGGAAACTGTGACTATTGGGGCTATCTTTAGTCTATCGGGTCCAGTCTCTGTCTATGGTAGTGTGCAGAATCAAGGTGTTGTTCTCGCAATACAAGACATCAATGAAGCTGCTTATCTTGGCGAAGGTGTCACACTAGAAGTCATCTTTGAAGATGCCCAAAACGATGCCGAGCAAGCCATTAATGCGATGACCAAATTAATTGAAGAAGATGGTGTGGTTGCCGTGCTGGGCCCTACATTATCAACACAGGCTTTTTCTGCTGACGCAATTGCCCAAGAAAATGGAATACCCGTGATGGGTGTCAGCAATACGGCAAGTGGTATCACCGATATGGGCGACTTTGTATTCCGCAATAGTTTACCCGAATCAGCCGTGACTCCCGGCACGATAGCACAAGCCAGCGAAATATTGGGTATTGAATCGGTTGGCGTGTTATACGGCAATGATGATGATTTCACTGTCAGCGGCTATGAGGTCTTTGTCGATGCTTTGGAAGACAATGACATTGACATTTTGCGCGAAGAAACTTTTGCTGTGGGCGATGTCGATTTTAGCACACAATTGACTAACCTCCTCTCAGATGAGCCAGATGCCTTAGTGATTTCAACATTAGCAGCCGAAGCTGTCCAGATTATCACTCAAGCGCGTGACCTCGGCTTTGATGGACCCATTATTGGCGGTAATGGTCTTAATAGCCCTTCCATCATCGAACAAGCTGGTGACGATGCAGAAGGGGTAATTGCTGGTGCAGCATGGAATATCGCGTCTCCCAACCCATTAAGTGTGGCTTTTGCAGCCGCCTACCAAGAGGCTTATGACTTTGCCCCTGACCAATTCGCAACCCAAGCCTATACAGGGGCATGGTTGATGGCAACTGCGATTCGCTGTGCGGATTCTACGGATGGTCAAGCGGTACGAGATGCCCTAGCAGGCATCGAAGGCTTTGATAGCCCGTTGGGTAGCTTCAGTTTTGCTGAAGACCGTAACCCGGTTCATGACCCAGTGGTACAAATCATTGCTGACGGAGCATTTACTGTTCTCGGCGCAGACATGACTGATGAATAAGCATCAGCTATGAAATAAAGTAGCAGTTTTACAGGGGGCGATTCTTGAATCGTCCCTATATTATTGATAATCTTTATCGGAAAATATTGATGGATTTATTGACTTCAACCACTGTACAACAAATTATTAATGCGGTGTCGGTGGGGGCAATTTATGCGCTGTTTGCACTGGGCTATGCCTTGGTATTTAGTATATTAGGGGTATTGAATCTAGCCCATAGCGCGATTTTCATGTGGGGGGCATTCATCGGGATGCTGGCATTAGACCCCGAAAAAGCCCCTATCTTGATAGCTTTTAGCATTGCTGCGCTACTCCTCAGTATCCCCAGCATATTATTAGAAAAACGCATAGTTCAACCACAATTACTGCGCTTGCCACACCAATCTCAACGCTTTGTTGGATTGATTGTGCGTGTCGTTGCCCTCTATTTATTATGGCAAATTGGCAGACCCATCTATGGTATTTTGATAGGTATCTTGCCAGAAACAATGATTATCCCAGCGATAATTGCCTTTGTTTTTTCTGTGCTGGGTGGGGGTATTCTCAGTGTGATATTAGAATTCACAGCTTTTCGCCCCTTACGCGCTCGTAATGCGGCTCGGCTCGCACAATTAGTGAGTAGTATCGGTGCGGCACTGGTATTGGTCAATGTGGCGCAAATTGCTTTCGACTGGCTCTACAATCGCACAGAAGGGTATTACCCGCGTGACGTGCAATTATTGCCTTTTATTCCTACAGAAACATGGATAATTGGTGACTTACGCATTACGCCGATTCGTGTCGTCATTTTGGTGATTGCGCTGGGCTTGATGGTTGCACTTCAATATATGGTCACAAAAACGCAAATTGGTCAGCAAATGCGAGCGGTAGCTTTCAATCAGCGTATTAGTAGCCTATTGGGAATAGATGTCAGTCGTGTTTATATTGTGACTTTTTTTCTTGCTGGTGCTTTTGGTGGGGCAGCCGGTATGTTATTCGGCATGGTCTTCTTGAACGTGACTCCCTTTATTGGTGAATCAATTGCCTTGGTGGGATTAACAGCCATTGTCTTAGGCGGTTTAGGCAGTATCAATGGGGCAGTGCTAGGCGGTTTCATTGTTGCCTTCATACAAACAGCCAGCGTGACCTTTGGTGGCAGTAGTTATCGCAATGCTATCGTATTTATTTTGCTATTTTTGGTGCTGCTCTTGCGTCCGCAGGGTATTCTTGGTCAAGCAGAAGAAAATAGGGCGTGACATATGGGCTTCCTTATAGATGGTTTCAATCAACTCCAAACATGGCTACTGATACTCCTATCGCCCTTAAACATCACTGAACCAGTGCTGCAATTTATGCTTGTGAGTGCCATACTGGGACTCAGCATTTATTTGACGCTGTATACCGGCATGTTCTCGCTGGCAAATGGCGGTTTTATGGCGATTGGTGCTTATGTTTCAGTATTGCTCACACAACAAGCTGGCTGGTCGCTCAGTTTATCCATTTTGACGGGCATGATAGTTGCTGGAATAATCGCTGTTCCAATCGGGCTTCCGGTCTTGCGCTTGCGTGATATTTATCTAGCAATTGCGACAATTGGCTTTGGTGAAGTCGTGCGTATCATGGCATTAAATTTTGACGATTTGGTCGAGTCATTTATCAAATGGATGGTTCAGAAAGAGATATTGTTTGACTCACTCATCAGCCGTGCTGAAACATCGGACATGCTTGATATTACGATTCGAGATAATGGCAATGTGCGCGTTAATTTTGAATTACTCGGTGGCGCACGCGGTATCAAAGGTATCCCTGTCATGGCGGAAACATGGATGCTTGTGTTATTCCTCATCATTGTTATCTACTTCATTATTCGCTTGCATCGCTCACGGCTCGGACGGGCAATGGCAGCGATACGTCAAGATGAACAGGCAGCATCGAATATGGGTATTGATGTGGTTTATGTGAAGAATGTCGTTTTTGTGCTGAGTGCGATGATTGCGGCAGCAGCAGGGGGCTTAAGTGGGCATCTGACTCGTATTATTGACCCCTCAAATTATGGCTTTGACCTTGTAGTGGATATCTTAGCCTATGCTGTTTTAGGCGGAACACAAACATGGGCGGGTCCAGTAATCGGTGCCATGGTACTGCGTGCCTTGCCGGAAACACTGCGCGGTTTTAGCGAATTACGGGGCTTAATCAATGGGCTGATATTGCTTGGCGCAATTGTGTATTTGCCTAGTGGTCTGGTTGATATTAAAGGCTTTAGAGGTCTTGTTGCTTATTTTCGTAATAATCGGACGCAGCGCAAAGAAATGGTGAAAGACAATGCCAATACTTGAACTTAAGCACGTTTCGCGGCATTTCGGCGGTTTATTAGCATTGGAAGATGTCAATATGATTGTTGAAGTCGGTAAAGTTGTCGGTCTCATCGGACCCAATGGGGCGGGTAAAACAACCATGATTAACAACATTAGCGGCTTAGACCATCCCACAAATGGCGAAATTCTGTTTCAAGGGCAAGCCATTCACAAACAGACACCGCACAAAATCACACAAATAGGCATCACGCGCACCTATCAAAACATTCGTCTATTTGGAGATATGACTGCTCACGATAATTTGTTGATAGGGCAACATGCACGCGGTAGGGCGACTTTGCTGGAATCACTATTTTTCTTGCCAAGATACCTAGAAGAAGAACGAACCCTACGCCAACGTGCCACAGAGCTACTCGCGCAATTTGGCTTAGAGCATGTGACAAATACGCTGGCAGGGACATTATCGTATGGCGACCAACGGCGCTTAGAAATGGCGCGTGCATTAGCGGCGAACCCGAAACTCATTCTGCTAGATGAACCGACGGCTGGCATGAATCCGACAGAAACGCATGAACTCGGTGAACAAATCTTACGCTTACGCGCTATGGGCATTACGATTCTGGTCATTGAACATGATATGTCGCTCATTCATCAAGTCTGCGATGAAGTGTATGTGCTGAATTTTGGGTGTATGATTGCACAGGGTACACCGACTGAAATTCGTGCAAACCCACTGGTCATTGAAGCCTATCTCGGTGTCGATGAAGATAGTCGTTCACCACGCCTGCATACATGATTGGATAATTTTATCGTGAAATCCAAACCCGAAACATCACATCCAATATTAGAAGTCACAAATTTACAGACAAGCTATGGTTCGATTCGAGCATTGAATGGCATTTCCTTTCGCATTATGCACGGACAAGTGGTGAGTCTAATTGGCGCGAATGGGGCTGGCAAAAGCACGACACTCAATACAATCAGTGGCATCTTAAAAGCAGATACCGGACAAATTGTCTTTTTTGAAGAAGATATCACTGGATTATCTGCCCATCACATCACGCGCCGCCATCTGATACAAGTACCGGAAGGGCGGCAGATTATCGCCAATATGAGCGTCCTAGAGAACCTGATGATTGGCGCACATATCCGCCTTGATAAAGCTAAAGTACAAACCGATTTAGAGGGCATTTTTGAGCGTTTTCCGCGTTTACAAGAACGACGCAAACAGAAGGCAGGGTCGCTCAGTGGGGGAGAGCAGCAAATGTTAGCGGTAGGACGGGCATTGATGATGCGTCCGCGTTTGTTGATGTTGGATGAACCGTCTATGGGACTTGCGCCTCTCCTCGTCAATGAAGTTTTTGCGCTGATTGCCGAAATTAAGTCTCAAGGTATCCCAATTTTGCTTGTTGAACAAAATGCGCGTAAAGCATTACAAATTGCTGATTATGTCTATGTACTCGATAGAGGGCAAATCGTCAATGAAGGGTCAGCACAAGAAATCCAACAAGACACTGATATCTTGTCAGCATATTTAGGTTAGCACCACTTTAAGGAAAACCATGTCGTTTTCATCGAAGATTCTTGCACTGCTGCTGTTGCTTACAACTTTTATACCACTCCATGCCCAAGACGCAATAATTAACGTCCCCGATATCAGTGGCTTATCTGCGGCACAGGCGACGGCTGAACTGAATCGAGTTGGCTTGTTTTTAGGCACAATCACCTATGATGCCCCTGTATCTGCCAATGATGATAACCCCGACTATTCGATTATTGGGCAATCACCCTCTGCCAATGAAACTGTCGCGTCAGGGTCAACAGTCGATGTGACGCTGCGTTACTATAATGTCTTGCTGCGCTATGATGGCAATGAATTCCACCTGATTAATCTCTCAAGCGTCGATATTGCTTTGCAGAATCTTTATTTTGAAACCGATAATCGGCGTTTTGAAGCCCGTCAATGGGGCGAAACTGTCCGAACAGGTTTTTGTGTGCAAGCATGGACAATTTTTGTCAATAATTTCTATGAGCCGCCAGAGTGTGGTTTTGTGCAAGGGGGCGTAGGTGTTTTGCGGAATATCCCAACAAATCAACAATTTTGGGATAATAATGATGACGTAGAGACATTTCGTATTGTGCAAAATGGGATGCTGCGAGGTGAATGTGCTATCGCCTCCGATGCAGCCGAAGACATCCCCCAAGATACCTGTGCCATCTGGTTAGCGTCTAATCAACCGCCAGAAGACGTGACCGAGTATCTCTATTTTGTCTATGATTCGCACTATTTTTATGTGCAAAATCGCAGTGCCAATCAATGGATGCCACTCGCTGCTATTGATATTGAAGGGACACGTTCACTGGTCGAAAACCGTTTTTTTGACTTTGAGCCGCGTGCTAATCTGGACTTTCTCGCGCCGCAACAGTGCTTACAGATTACCGATGGCACACCGCTTGCAGAAGGGACAGTGCCGATTGTCGATTGTGATGTCATTGTGCAAGCAACCTATAGTAGTGCTGACCGTTTTTGGCTAGATGGCTTCACAATCAATGGCACGTTAGATGTTTCTGCACTGCGCGACTGCCCATCAGTGATAAATGATGAAGTTTCGGTCTGCCTTGTCCCACGATGAATCTTTGTGCTCTTTGCGCCTTTGTGCTTCATTTTTTGTATTTCCGATGTATTTGTATGTGATAATGCCCAACGCTATTGAGGAACTTCCATGACGACTGACAATGTTTATGATGCTTCGCCATATCCTGTATTGAGCCACAGTGATACGCACCCTGATAAGGCGGCGACGATTGCGACTTTACTAGGTTTGAATCCCCCCCCGATTACCAATTGTCGTGTTCTGGAATTAGGTTGTGCAGGGGGCGGAAATTTGCTGCCAATGGCGGAATCACTGCGAAATAGCACGTTTGTTGGGGTTGATTATGCCGCCAAGCAAATCGAGCAAGCACGCGAACGGGCGCAACAACTGAGCCTGACGAATATTCGCTTTGAAACAATGGATATTCTGGATATAGATGAAGACTTCGGCACATTCGATTATATCATTGCCCATGGGGTCTATTCATGGGTGCCAGAAGATGTGCGTGACCATGTGCTGCATATTTGCAAACAAAATTTGTCACCCAATGGAATCGCCTATGTGAGCTATAACACCTATCCGGGTTGGCATTCCTTGATGGTGGTGCGCGACTTAATGCTATGGCACACTCGTGATTCAGAATCACCCGAAGAAAAAATGGAAGAGGCTTTCGGAATCACGTCATTCGTAGCCGAGACGATGCGTCGTACAGGGCATAACCCCGCCTATGCCGCTTACCTTGACCGCTATATGTCGAAACGCTTTAAGTACGATAAAGACAAACACCCTCTTCTGGAAACATCGCTACTTCATGATGAAATGGAAGAGGTGAATCATCCAGTTTACTTTCATGAATTTCATAGTCATGCTCAAGAACATGACTTACAATACATGGCAGAAGTGCCGTTTGCCCAAGTTTTGATGCCCGATATTCCCGTTGAAGTTCAACAGCAACTAGGGGCTATGGCGACAAATCTTGTGGAAATGGAGCAATATGTTGATTATGTCCGCCATCGCACATTTCGGCGTACCTTATTAACACACGAAGCCATTACTATTGAGCGTAAATTGACAGCGCAGCCCGTGATGAAATTTTATGTCGCGTCACGAGCTAAAGTGGTTGATGACCCCGATGCTTCGGATGGGATTGAACGTTTTTCCGATAGTGACGATATTACATTAGCAACTAATCATGCCATCAGTAAAGCTGCTATGCACCATCTGATTGAAACGGCGGGCATTTTTTCGTTTGGTGACTTATTCGATATTGCCTGTGAGCGCATCAATTTTACGAATGCCACAGACCAAGATAGGCAAGTCCTCGCGGCGAATCTATTGCAAGGCTTTTCATCAAGTACCGAATTGGTTGAATTTTTCACAGTTAATCCGGGTGCAGTCGCAATAGTCAGTGACAAGCCTCGCGCTCGCCCGATAGCCCGTTTGGATGCCATAAATCTCAATTTGCCCAATACGACCAATCTCAAACATGAGCGCCTGATACTCGACCCCTTCATTCGTATGATATTGCCCTATGTCGATGGTGAGCATAGCCGCGATGATATTTTGGATAAATTAGTGGAAAATATCAGCACCGGACGTATCGGTGTGCGGACGAAAGATGGCGAAAAAATCACAGAAATGAATGCCCGCGAGATATTCACAGGGCAATTAGATGTCGCCTTGTATTGGCTAGGGCGCTCTTCCTTATTAACGGGTTGATACATAAAAGCGTAACACAGAGACGCGGAGAATCAGAGGCGCAGAGCATGGTTTGAAACAAGAATCTTTGATATCTATACACCTAGTACATGACCAAAAAAGTTTTTGTGTAGGGGCGCAATGCTTTGCGCCCGAAAAACACATAATCTAATTTTCAAAGATTAAATTGGTCAAGTATTAGTACATTACCAAAAAAGTTTTTGAGGTTTCGTAGCGGCGACAGCGTGCTGCGCCCAATCTTCAAGAATTAAATTGGTCAAGTAGTAGAGGCATAGCGCGCTATGCCCTTACGACAGAATTCTAAAAACTTACCGAAGGTTATTAATAATAGACTAAAGGACAAAGCATCAAAATGACACTTTCTTTGGAAGATAAAATCGGACAAATGCTGCTAGTGGGCTTTTATGGGCTAGAAGCGCCGGACTATATATTAGAATGGTTGCGCGAAGGGCGAATCGGTGGGGTGATACTATTTAGTCGCAATGTCGAATCGCCACAACAGGTCGCACGACTCACCCAACAAATCCATGAAGCCGCAAAATACCCTGCATTGGTCGCTATTGACCAAGAGGGCGGTGCAGTGGCACGTCTGCGCCATGGCTTCACAGAGAGTCCGGGTGCGATGGCACTTTCGGCTGCCGGTAATGAAAAATTGGCAGAACAGATGGCGTGTATACTGGGTGAAGAAATGAAGGCATTGGGTATCAACTGGACATACGCTCCGGCAGTCGATATTTCTTACAACATTGACAATCCCACAGTGGGGACACGCTCATTTGGCAATGATAAAGAACAAGTCGCTATCATGACAGCCGCCACAGTACGCGGTTTCCAAATCGGTGGGGTTGCTGCTACTGCCAAACACTTTCCCGGTTTAGGCAATACCGCAGTCGATACCCATCAGGAATTGGCAGTTGTCGGTACATCAGTTGAACAAGTTGTTATCAACGATTTAATTCCCTATCGTGCTGCTATGCACGTCGGACTCGCGTCTATTATGACGACCCATACGAAATTCACAGCTCTCGATACAGATTATCCTGCTACCTTGTCGCCTGTGATTGTCAAACGATTATTGCGAGAGGAATTGGGCTTTAATGGGGCAGTGTGTACTGATTGTATGGAAATGAAGGCGATTAGCAATCATTACAGTGCAGGCGAATCAGCCGTATTAGCCGCACTTGCTGGTATTGACCTCATTCTATTTTCGCATACGCGCACCATGCAAGAAGCCGCTTATGAGGGCTTGTTAGAAGCGGCGCAATCGGGACGTGTCTCATTGGCGATGATTGATAATGCTAATCAACGTATTGCAAAACTTAAAGAACAATATGCCGTGAGTGACATTGATATTGGGCAAATTCGCAACCCTGACCATCTGGAAACGGCAGATAAAGCGGCTCATGCCGGAACAGTGTTGCTGAAATCTGATGACCGTGTTTTCCCATTGAAACCAGAAACTCACACTATCGCTCTAATTGAATTTGCCTCGTATCTCGATAGCGAAGTGCTTGAAGAGGGCGGACAAACCGGTTTAACAAAGATACTAGCTGAGGCAATGCCGCAAATTGAAATGGTGACTCTGAAAGTCTCGGCTGCATCCGCCACATCTGCGATTGAGGGTATAGATGATGAACCGTTGCAAAAGGCACAAAAACTCGCCGCCGAATCTGATATTTTAGTATTGGCGACTCGTAACGCGCATTTGTGGGATGCTGAACGGCAGATGGCAGAAGATTTTATCAGTCGGGCAAAGCAGGTGATTTTGCTCTGTTTACGCAATCCCTATGATGCGTCCGTGTTAGATGCCGGAACAGTGCTGTGTACTTTGGGGGATGCCACGCCGTCACTACAAGCGGCTGTGGATGCACTCATGGGCGAATTTACGCCGTCTGGGAAATTACCTGTGACACTATAACGAACGTTAATGCTGATTGGCAGATTTATTGCTTACACTATTATAGAGAAGGATTGCTCGTTTTATTTCGATGACAGGATAATCATGGCAGAAATTATCGCAAGCACTGTAAATCTCAACAAATTGTCCGAAACCACCTATCGCAAACTAAATGCCCGTATTGAGGAAACTGTTCGGGCGCGAGTTGCTCCAGCAGTGGCGATTGCGATTTTTCATAATGATATGTCGATATTAGATGTTGCGTGGGGCTGGCATGACCCCGATACCAAGAACTTTCCGGTTCATACCTCATCGCTATTTGACTTAGCATCGTTGACTAAAATTTATACATCGCTGGCATTTTTTTCGCTGATAACAGAAGAAAAAATCTCGTTGCATAGTCGCTTGGTTGATGTTATACCGGAATTTGGCAACCTATCGTCACGCGCTATTGATGGTGGACAAGACCCATTCTCCAAAGAAGTCTTACCCGTTGATGAGCGTTTCAAAGGACAGAGCGTTAATCCTAGTGACGTGACATTTTTTCATTTACTGACGCATACCGCAGGGCTTCCGGCATGGCGTGATGTTTTCAGTGTTGCCGATGCGCCACTTGAACCCCCTCAGCCAGACACTATCAGCCGCGCAGAACGCTGGTCTAGGGCGCTAGAACGCCTATGTCAGTTTTCATTTGTGGGCTTCCCTGAGTCGGGTGTGCGCTATAGCGATGTGGGTATGATGCTCTTAGGCGAGGCGGTATCTCGTTTGCATGGGACACCCGGCAAACTTGATGAGGCGATTAAGGCGCGAGTGCTGACCGATAAATTACGCCATACGATGTTTACGCCACTGTATAATAAGGTGCTGCATCATCAAATTGTCCCAACAGAAATGGATGCCACATGGCGCAAGCGGCGTGTTTGGGGCGAAGTCCATGATGAAAATGCTTGTGGTGCTGGCGGTATTGCCGGACATGCTGGTTTATTTGCAACTGCTCATGATGTCGCACTCTTGGGTAACTTCTATCTAAATCATGTTGAACGCATATTGAAAATTGACCCCGAACTAGCACTCGCAGCAACCGAATTACAAGCTCAAACTGATGATTTGCGGCGTGGACTTGCTTGGTTGCTAAAAGCGCCTGTGGGTGCAATGGTCGGCGATAGATTCAGTCCCTCAAGTTATGGTCATTCCGGCTTCACAGGGACGACACTCTGGATTGACCCGCAAGCGAATCTTGTTGTGGTTTTATTGACTAACAGTGTATGGGGTGGGCGTGAAAATGATGGCATTTATGAACTGCGCCGTGCTATACATGATATCATCCACGAAGGACTCGTCTCTTGATAGTCATTGGTCTCATGTCCGGCACATCCGCCGATGGTGTCGATATCGCTCTGTGCGAAATAACAGGGCAGCCGCCAAAAGTAGAAGCGACAATCCTAGACGCAACCATGATTCCCTATGATGCTGTCATGCGTGACCGTATATTGCAAGCGGTTCAGGCAGAGACAGGGCGTGTCGATAAAATAGGGCAGTTGAACTTTGACCTTGCCGCGCATTTTGCAGATGCCATCCAGCAACATAAGTATCATGCGGATTTAATTGCCTCACATGGTCAAACCGTATGGCACAATGTCGATGAATCAGGTAAAGTCACTTCAACATTGCAAATTGGCTCAGGGGCAGTATTGGCAGAAAAAACCGGAATCACTGTCATTAACAATTTCCGTGAACGTGATGTTGCGGCTGGCGGACAAGGCGCACCCCTCACTGCTTATGTTGATTATTTGCTACTACGCCATGAAACGAAGTGGCGAGCGATTCAAAATATCGGCGGTATGGGCAATGTGACTCTCGTTCCGCCACTTTCGGATACCACCAGTGAATTGATAGCCTTTGATACCGGCGCTGGTAATGCCCTGATAGATGCCACAGTTTTACACATCACTGACGGTCAATTAGCCTATGATAAAGATGGTCAAATAGCAAATGCGGGTCAGGCTGTGGGCGCGTGGCTAGAAGATTTGCTAGACCAACCTTACTATCATCGCAAACCACCCAAAACTACCGGACGTGAATTGTTTGGTACAGAGATGGCAGTCAAATTGGTACTAGAAGGGCAGTTGCAAGGCTATAGCAATAACGATATTGTAGCGACTCTGACAGCCCTCACTGCGACGAGTATCGCCCAAGCCTATCGTGATTTTGTAGCGCACAACATTGGCGAAATCATCATTGGCGGCGGCGGTGCAAGCAATCCCACCCTGATGCAGATGATTCAGAATCTAGTCCAGCCGATACCCGTACTCACGCATGAAGATATTGGACTCAGTAGTGATTACAAAGAAGCACTCGTTTTTGCAGTTCTCGCCTATGAAACATGGCACAATCGAAGCAGCACTCTGCCATCACAAACAGGCGCAAGCCATTCAAGCATCTTAGGGCAAATTACACCGGGACTCAATTATGCCGATTTAATCTACAAAACATGGTGCTTGTAAGGCGCAATACCTATACACTTTCAGAAAAATAATATAGATACTGTAGGGGCGTACCCACGTGTGCGCCCGTTACCAACCTATCACAGGATACCACATGCACACCGAAACACAGAATCAAAAGACACTCAA
Source organism: Anaerolineae bacterium (assembly GCA_030950085.1). Lineage (GTDB taxonomy): Bacteria > Chloroflexota > Anaerolineae > Aggregatilineales > Phototrophicaceae > JAUZRW01. Next base: position 3,669 of record JAUZRW010000023.1, on the reverse strand, counting down.
TATTGATACACTACCTACAGCCGAAATTGTGCAAATTATCAACGATGAAGACAAAACGGTTGCTGCGGCTGTTGAAAAAACGTTGCCAGCTATTGCAGAAGCGATTGATGCCATTGTAGAGGGATTACGCGCTGGTGGGCGTTTAATTTATGTGGGCGCAGGGACAAGTGGGCGACTCGGTGTCTTAGATGCTGTTGAATGTGTACCGACTTATAGTACGCCACCGGAATTAGTACAAGGCTTAATAGCAGGCGGCGAACAGGCTTTGACTCGCTCGGTTGAAGGGGCAGAAGATAAGCCGGAATTAGCCAAGTCTGATTTGCAAAATATGAGTTTTTCGCAAGCTGATATCCTAGTCGGTATCGCTGCTAGTGGACGGACTCCTTATGTGCTGGGCGCACTCGAATATGCACGAGACTTAGGCGCAAAAACGATTGCGATTTCTTGCAATGTTCCAGCGCCGATTCTTGATGCGGCTGATATTGGTATTGATGTTGCGGTGGGTGCTGAAGTTGTCACAGGCAGTACACGCATGAAGGCTGGCACTGCCCAAAAAATGATACTTAATATGCTCAGTACAGGCAGCATGATAAGACTCGGCAAGGTTTACGGCAATCTGATGGTTGATGTGCAAGTAACCAATGCGAAATTAGCAGACCGCGCTAATCGTATCGTGCAACAAATCGCCAATGTAGACGAAGAAACAGCACAATCGCTCTTAGAATCTGCCCATAACCATGTCAAAACGGCACTTGTCATGCACATTAAGCAGGTCGATTATGAAACGGCGCTGCAATTGCTGCATGATAATGACGGCTACTTGCGGCAGGTTATTGGCTAAATGGCAGAGTAAGGAAGCAAATTGACGGATTTATTGATTACGAATGCGAAGATTATTACACCAGAACGCACTATCTCGAAGGGATGGTTGTTGGCGCGTGACGGGAAAATTACAGCCATCGGAACACAAATAGCGCCTGATATCCCAGATGTCCGTGTTTTTGGTGCGAATGGATTGACCCTACTATCGGGATTCATTGATATTCATGTTCATGGCGCTGTGGGTGCTGATACGATGGATGCGAATCCTGAATCACTGCGAAAAATGGCGCGTTTCTATGCCCAACAGGGTGTGACGGGATTCACACCAACGACACTCACCGCGTCGCATGAAGAAACACTCGCAGCACTCGAAACTATCAAATCAATCATGAAGGAAGCCGTTGATGGCGCAGCGATTCTAGGCTGTCACTTAGAGGGACCCTATCTCAATCTTGAAAAATCGGGCGCACAGAATAAGCAATATATTCGCCGTGCCGAAAAACGCGAAGCCACAGCCTATCTTGATATCGGTGTGATTCGCTTAATATCACTCGCACCGGAATTTGAAGAAAATCACTGGCTCATTCAAGCCTGTGTAGAGCGTGGGATTACGGTCTCAGTTGCTCATACCAACGCAAGTTATTCACAAATGAAGGCTGCGATTGCATTAGGAATCACCCATGCGACGCATACTTATAACGCCATGACAGGCTTGCATCATCGTGAGCCGGGTGTACTTGGGGCGGTAATGGAATCATTTGCTGTGCGCTGTGAATTGGTTGCCGATAATGTCCATGTGCATCCAACAGCGATGAATATTTTGTGGCAGGCAAAGGGCAAAGACCGCCTCATCTTGATTACTGATTCCATGATGGCGGCTGGTATGGCAGATGGTCATTATAAATTGGGTGATTATGCTGTCACTGTTGCTGAGGGTAAGGTGATACTGGCAAATGGCACTTTGGCTGGAAGTATTCTTACAATGAATCAGGCTGTTCTGAACTTCATGCGAGCAACAGGTGAACCCTTAGACAATATCTGGCAGGTGATGTCGCTCAATGCGGCACGGGCAATCAACATAGCCCATCGCAAGGGCAGTCTCGAAATTGGTAAAGATGCTGATTTAGTGCTAGTGGATGAAGAACTACATGTGCAATTAACGGTGGTTGATGGCAATATCGTTTATGATGCTAAGAATGATAGGGGCTTTGATTAGGTGTATTTGTGAATCTTTGCTAAAATAGTTACAATTCTCCTATCAATAAAAGGGGAGATTTCGTTTTATGGATAGTGAACAAAATAGCCAATCTGACTCACTTTATGCCGATGAATATTCTACTGCACCGCCTTGGGATGATAAGATATCAACGATAATGGCAATTGGTTTTGCCTCATTGCTGATTGTCATGGGTGTTGTTTTTTGGGCAGTGATTCCTTTCGCTCTGACAACAACAGTGATTGCTTATCTGTTGAATCCGATTACCGATTTTTTTCAAAAACGGGTCACATTTGGTCGGCGAGGTTGGGCTGTTTTCCTCACATTTCTCCTCATTTTAATTGTCATTGTGCTTGTATTTATCCTTCTCTTGCCGCCTTTGGTTGAACAGAGCATCAATGGCGTTGTAAGCCTGTGGGATATTTTAGTCGAATTTGTGACGCAACCAATTGTGATTAGCAGCGATGACTTGCCTTTTGTGGATGGAGAAATCTCGCTTTTTAATCACCCCGACAATCCAGAAATACCTATTTCCATTCGAGACCACCTTGAAATATTATTGAACGAAATGGACTTTTCGACAGAATCAATTTTGCAAACATCGCAAGAATTATCTATCGACAGAGAGACGCTCCAGCAATTCTTTAGTATCGGCGGCGGTGTTACATCGAGTCTTGTCGGGTCAATCTTTAGCATTGCCGGTTCAACCGTGAGCCTCGTGTTGAACACACTGTTCTTCTTGACGATTTTGGCTACCTTGTTGGGTGGGGGGCGCAGCATCACAGACAAAATTGTCGATACTGTCCCCGATGGTTATGAAAGTGATAGCGAACGGCTGCTCACGGATTTGGGCAATGTCTGGAATAGTTATGTGCGCGGGAACTTTACACTTGGCGTTGTGATGGGTTTTGCCATGTGGCTGATTGCGATTGTTCTCGGCTTGCCGAATCCTTTATTCCTCGCATTTGTCGCCTTCGCTATGGAATTTATCCCGAATTTGGGACCCGTCATTGCAATGGTGATTGCTGGAGCGATGGCACTTGCCGGTGGGTCAAGTACCTTTCCTGAGATGGGAAATTTAACTGTCACCGGACTCATGGTGATTGCATGGTTTGTGATGCAACAGCTTGAGGCGATTGTTCTTGTCCCGCGTATTGTCGGAGATAGTCTTAAACTACACCCTGCAATCGTGATTCTCTCTGTGATTTGGGGTGGCAGCTTCGGCGGCATTATTGGTGTAGTGATTGCGCCGCCGCTTGTCGCCAGTATCCGTATTATCATGCACTATATTTATGGACGTTTAACTGAGCGTACAGCTTTCATTGAGCGTGAACCGAATCCTGAAAGTGCTATTGAGCGCATGACGGGTGTCATTGCATGGCTTGGAAATAAAATTCGCCGCCCAAAACGTAAACAATCCTCCTGAAAATCTAATACAAACAAGCAAGTGTTCGGGAGATATGAGAATCTCCCGAAAAAATTAAATTATCTCGTAACTGCTCAGGGGTATTGTAACGGAAATTGAGAAAAGATGGTACAATCTGAAACATGAATGAGATACGCGAGCAATTGAGACAACTGAATAAAGAACAACTGATTGACATCATCTTGGAGATGCGTGGGCAGATTGA
>JAUZRW010000229.1 GCA_030950085.1 Anaerolineae bacterium | reverse complement strand
ATTATGTGTTTTTTGGGCGCAATGCCTTGCGCCCCTACATAAAAACTTTTTTGGTCATGTAGTAGTCATACAGGAAAGGGCTTTGAATTGTGAAAGTAGCGATTATTGGTGGTGGGTCGTCTTATACGCCGGAACTCATCAATGGATTTTTGGAACGAGTCGATTCATTTCCTTTGACTGAATTGTGGTTAATGGATATTTCGCAGGAGCGATTAGAGATTGTCGGGAAATTTGCCCAAAGAATGGTCGCAGCAGCAGGCTCGCCTTTTGTGGTACATTTAACGACTAATCGACACGCGGCTATTAAAGATGCTTTGTATGTGACTACACAACTGCGCGTGGGCGGCATGACTGCGCGTCGTGAAGATGAGTATTTGGGGCAAAGGCATGGGTTGATTGGTCAAGAAACAACGGGTGTCGGCGGCATGGCAAAGGCGCTCCGCACAATCCCTATGATTCTGAGTATAGCGCGTGATATGCAAGAATTAGCGCCAGAGGCAACCTTAATCAACTTTACAAATCCGGCGGGCTTAGTGACAGAAGCATTGACACGCTATGCGCCCAATATTGCGGCGGCTGGTGTATGCAATGTACCCATTACCACCAAAATGAAGATTCTGGAAGAAATGCAATTTGGCGAGAAAGCTATTGCACCCGAACGGGCGACGCTCGATACATTAGGGCTGAACCACCTCTCATGGCATCGCGGCTTTACAATTGATGGCGAGGATGTTTGGGCGCAGGTTATGGCAGGTTTCATCAAGAAAATGCGTGAAAACGGTGATGCTGCTGAATGGGATGTTAAGACCATTGAATCGCTGCAAATGGTTCCCAATTACTATTTGCAGTATTTCTACTATACAGACAAAAAATTAGCACAACAGACAAATTGGCCACCATCACGGGCAGAACAAGTCATGGAAATTGAGGCTGCTTTGCTGAAACAATACGCCGAACCCAACCGCACCCAACCGCCGGACGATTTGATGAAACGCGGTGGTGCTTATTATTCAACTGTCGCTACACAATTATTGAATGCCCATTACAATGATTTGGGTGAAGTCCATGTCGTAAACGTCGCACACAGAGGGGCGGTTTCAGGCTATCCCGAAGATTGGGTACTAGAAATGCCCTGTATTGTCAGACGTTCGGGCATTGAACCGATAGCGACTGAGCCACTGCCTTTATCGTGTTTTGGTCTACTGGCACAGGTCAAAAGCTATGAAATTTTGACAGTTGAAGCGGCTGTTCATGGCGATAAAGATGCCGCTTATCAGGCGCTACTGACGCATCCGCTTGGGGCTTCTGCGGATAAAGTGGATGCGGTCTTAACCGATATGCTAGAAACGAACCAGAAATACTTGCCACAATTTTAATATAAACGAAAGCATGGACGATGACGCGCTATTTTCTCGGAGTTGATATTGGCAACACAAAGAGTCACGCCTTGATTTGTGACGAACAAGGGCAAGCGATAGGCGTTGGTTTTGCTGGTTCGGGCAATCATGAGTTTTTGGGTAAAGAGGGCTTTCTTGAAATTTTAGCGGCGGTGATACAGGCAGCAGTCAAAAATGGTGATATTTTGCTCACAGATATTGCCGCCGCAGGTTATGGGATTGCAGGTTATGATTGGTCGGAAGATTTGCCTCTTATGCGCGACGTTGTTGCCTCGTTAGATTTTGATGTCCCTTATGGTCTCATGAATGACTCAGGTATTGGTCTCTTAGCAGGTTCAAGCACAGGTTGGGGCGTATCGGTTTCTGCTGGAACAAGTGCCAATTCACGGGGACGAGATGCCAATGGACGTGAAGCGCGTATGACTGGCAATGGATTACTTTTTGGAGAATATGGCGGCGGCGCTGAACTTGTCTATCGAGCAATTCAATCAATTTCACGGGCATGGTCAATGCGCGGCGCTCAAACACAGCTTTCTACATTATTTGTTGAGCATGTTGGCGCAAAAGATGTTGAAGATTTTTTGGCGGGAATTGCGCGAGACCGCTATCGTTATAGTGCAGACAACGCGCCACTCATCTTTCAAGCAGCACAATCAGGCGATGAAGTTGCTAAAAATATCATTATTTGGCTTGCTCAAGGTTTGAGCGACTTAGCTTGTGGTATCATCCGCCAACTTAACATGGAAAATCAGACATTTGATGTGGTGCTTTCAGGCAGCATTTACAAAGGGAGTCCTCTCATATTGGAAACAATGCAGCATATTGTGTGTGAACTTGCGCCACAAGCGCGTTTTGTCCATCTCAAAGCGCCGCCAGTGACAGGAGCAGTGATGCTTGCTATGGAACAAGTCGAGCTTGATTATCAAGCTATTCGAGAACGCATTATTGAAACGGGTGCTGTATTGTTATCCAAGCAACAAAATGGAAACGATTGATGATGCACTTTTAGCACTACATTAGTAAGAATCGGTAAATAATTAAAAATAAAATCTCGGTTTTGTAGGGGCGCAGCGCGCTGCGCCAGTACGACAGAATTCTAAAAACTTACCGAAGGTTACTATTAGTAAGTCTGGAAAGGACTTCAAAAAAAGATGAATCGCCAAAACGCCAAAGCGCCAAGATTTCTATTCAAAATAAAGCTCTGCATCTCTGATTCTCTGCGCCTCTGCGTTACGCATTTTGTAAAAATATACCGAAGGTTACTATTAATTTAATATTGGAGAAAATAAAATGTCAGAACTTGCAATTTTAGGTGGAGCAAAAACGTGCAAAGACGATTACCCTAAATGGCCTGTCCATGATGAGCGTGATATTGAAGCGGTCACACGAGTCATAAAATCAGGGCAGTGGGGCGGCTATCCTTATCCGGGTAAAGAGACAAAGAGATTTATTGACAGCTTTCTCGCAATGCAGGGTGGCAATTACGGCGTATTGATGATGAATGGCACAGTCACAATGGAAGTAGCCTTGCGTGCGGCTGGAATTGGATGGGGCGATGAAGTTTTAGTGCCAGCCTATACTTTCCAAGCCACCGCAGCAGCACCTATGGCGGCTGGTGCTATCCCCGTGATTGTGGATGTTGACCCGAACAGTTATTGTCTCGACCCCAAAGCTGCCGAAGCTGCGATTACAGATAAAACCCGTGCGATTATTCCGGTGCATCTTGGCGCTCAGATGACAGATATGGATGCCATCATGGAATTGGCAGAAAAATACAACCTGATTGTCATTGAAGATTGCGCTCATGCTCATGGTGCAAAATGGCGTGGTCAAGGGGCTGGCACAATCGGGCATTTTGGTTCATTCAGTATGCAATCATCCAAAATCATGACGGCTGGTGAAGGGGGATTGCTCATCTGTAAAAGCGAAGAAATGGCGCTTCAGGCGACTAGCATTATAGATTGTGGACGACCACATGACGCGAAAGGCGAAATGATGACTATGGGTGCGAATTACCGTGTTAGCGAACTCCAAGCTGCATTGCTGAATGTCGCCATTGAACGTTTTCCTGCCCAAGCGAAACAACGCGAAGCAATGGCAGCTTACATGGATGAGGCTCTCAGCGAAGTTTCCGGTGTTCGTGTTTTGCCGCGTGATGAACGCCATACGACTCGTTCTATCTATCGCTATATCTTTGCGGTTGACCCCCAAGAGTTTGGCGCAGAAAACGATGTGATTTGTGCGGCGCTGCATATGGAAGGGATTCCGTGTTGGGAAGGCTATGAGCCGATGAACAACTACGAATTATTTCAGCCAAAATTGTCTAAACTGCCTGTTCCGTCGGCTTTTCCAGAACACTTCAAATTTGATGAGATGCGCCTGCCTGTATCTGAACGTGCTTGTGAGTATGAAGCCGTCTGGCTTGATGAAAACATTTTCCGCGCTGGCTCAGAAGGTGTTGATGATGCCGTTGCAGCATTAGCAAAAATTCAAGCAACTTTATCAAGCGATTCCGGCGCAGTTGCCGATATTAAACGCCTTCTCAGTTCAAAAACAGTTGAGTAACAATATTTATGAATGTTTCTTAGCGGTTTATAGTCAAACAAGAATATCTAATTTAGCCATAATAATGGAGATTATGTATGCGTTACTTTTTACCTGCTATCAGCGTATTACTACTGGTATTGTTATCTGTTCACGCTCAAGATGAACTGGATACAGACGAACTGAGGCTATTGTTAGAAGATTTTGTTTTTGAGGATGACCTCGCGGTTGTGTTATTCGTGAGTAATGGCACAGAGTCATGGATTGGAGCAAGAGGATTAGCAGATATTGAGAATGATAGCGCCGTACAAAGTGATGATTTATTCCGCATTGGCAGTGTGACCAAACCACTCGTAGCAACTATCATGTTGCAAATGGTTGACGACGGCGAAATAAGTTTAGATGACCTCATTGCGGGCTATTTGCCAGATACAGTTGTTGCAAATGTCGAAAATGCGGATGAGGCAACGGTTCGGAAAATGCTCCAGATGACCAGTGGTATTTTTAATTACACGGAGA
>JAUZRW010000228.1 GCA_030950085.1 Anaerolineae bacterium | reverse complement strand
CGATGCCGCAACATCCCAAGCAACTGTCTTGAATCTATCAAATCTGGATTTGACAGAGATTCCGACAGAAATCGGGCAGTTGACACAACTTGAATCGCTGGATGTGTCGAACAATACACTGACAGATGTACCGCCCGAAATTGCGAATCTGGCAAATCTGACATATCTCGATATGGGCTATAATCAGATTCAAGATATCCCACCGGAAATTTTTCTCATGGATACCTTACAAGGGCTTGTTCTCTATGACAACGAATTGAGTGCTGTGTCACCACGTATTGGGCGCTTGACGAATCTCACATTTTTGGGGCTATCGGGCAATCGAATGACTGACCTGCCATCAGAAATCGGGCAGCTAACAAATCTCACACAACTGCATATTGAAGTGAATCTCTTGGAGTCGCTGCCGCCAGAAATCGGTAATTTACAGAATTTGTGCGTATTGCATATTTGGGATAACCAACTCACTCGTTTACCAACGGAATTAGGGCAAGTCACGCGCCTCGCTGAAAGCGGCTGTGAAGGCATTTCATTACACACGAACCCACTTGTATCGCCACCGCCAACAGTTGTGGAGCAAGGCACAGGAGCAATTTTAGCCTATTTGCGCGAAGAAGGCAGCAATACGCTTGATGAAGATTTAGTTTTAGGACTGAGCCTACTTGCTGTGATTCTGTTAGTGGCTATCGGGGTAATATTAACTTATCGCTCCGCAAAATCATCACGCAAATCGAAGCGCAAACGCAGCTAAAGCCTATCACACAAAAATCGACGACTTCACTAATCTCAGTAGCGAACAAGGATATGCTAGGCATTAGGCAGTATTGTCACGCAGGTAAACAAACCAGTAGACTGCCGCCACCAATAATGCCCCACCAATAATATTTCCAATCGTCACGGGTAGCAAATTAGCGCCCAAGAACTTGCTCCATGTCAGATTAGATAATTCCATGCCTTGTGACGTGGTGTAGGTCGTATCAAAAGTTTTGATGAACAAAGCGATGGGGACAAAATACATATTGGCAATGCTATGTTCAAAGCCTGCTGCTACAAAAGCTGTAATTGGAAAGATAATGGCAGCAATCTTGTCCAAAGTAGTACGGGCGCTAAATGTTAACCATACTGCAATACAGACCAAAGCATTACACAAAATCCCTAGCACGATAGCTTGGGTAAAGCCAAGATTAACTTTACTATTGGCAATAGCCAGTGCTGTTACCCCCACATCACCGCCAGCAAAGGTGTATTGCCGCGTTAAGAACATAAGCAAAGCCGTCCCAACTGCCCCCATGAAATTCCCAACATAAACAATTGCCCAGTTACGCAATAAAGATTGGCTACTAACCTTACCGCTAGCCCACGCCATCACGATGAGATTATTACCCGTGAAAAGCTCGGCACCTGCAATAACGACTAAGACAAGTCCTAAACAAAATACGAAGCCCGTCAAGAGTTTAGATACGCCAAATGAGAGTGCCGCAGCCGTTCCAGTAGCAACAGTCGTTGCAAAGATAGCTCCCAATGCGATGAATGCACCAGCTAGAACAGCTAATACAAAAATAGACAGGTTTGGCATTTCTACTTTCTTGATACCTATTTCTTCTGCACGACGAGCCATTTCGGGAGGGATAAGTGCATCCATTCTAAATTCATTTTGCATAACCACACATCCTATTCTTAGGGTAATTTTCACCCGTTCAATTAAGCCATCTCATTTATAGGATATAACAGGGCGTGCTATAGCAATAGTGAAGTTATTCATCATTTTGATGTCACTATTGTAAATTTGAACCGTGTGGGATTTAGCAAATGAGAGAAACAGAAGGGCTCGCATGGTCTATATCTTGCAAGCCCTCTCTAAAGTTATTAAACGCAAATTAGGCGGGAGCTGACATCTTGTTTAACAAAGCAACTATGTTGGACTTGTAAACACTCGCTCATTGCCATTTTGTGTGAGGCGCGGTGAAACCCCGAAAGGGGCTTAATCTAGTATCGGCGCTTGTGTCGGCGTTTGTGTCGGCGCTGGTATCTCAACAGGTGGTGGCGGAAGTAACCAAACACATTGCGGCGCGAAGTCCTCACGACTGACTAAACCGTATTGCCAACGTATATAATGCCAGCCACAGTCCCACATGAGGTCTTTTTCCCACGCTTCCACGGTGCCATCTTCATCAAGGTCACTCGTATCACATTTACCCCCTAATTCAGCACCATCATAACAGGCATTGGCACGAGGATTGGTACGTGGGTTATTGAGATTACCCTCATCATCGACACTATCTTGGGCAAGAGTCAAACTAAATGCGAATAAGAGCATCACAAACATTGCCAAAATAATTGTAAAACGTTTCATTATGGTCTCCTTTTCATCTGATTACTTGCATCGTATCATGTTGCAAGATTCTTCACAGAATATATATCTGTCGCTTTTGTAAGGATTTCATTACATTTAAGTGACGACTTGCTCAGGGCTGAAAATCGCAGTGCCGCGCTAATTTTGCCGCCTATAAAACTTTATGCAGATTCTCAATTTTAGTGAATCACGATTTTGCATGTTGTAACATCGGACAGCAAAAATGCTGTCCCTACGAATTGTATGTTTGAACTGTAGGAACGTGATTTTTCACGTCCGCGACAAGTAACACTACGTTCTGGCACACGGACACGTCCTGTCCAATTACTACAAAGTCGTTTGAGCCTATTCTGCTTCTGTACGACCAATGATAGGATAGGGTACAAGTGGCAGCGCAGCAAAATTTGCTTGACAAGTTACCGCGCAAAATCCAGCCGGATATGCTACTACGCCTTATATTCCCATGAATAAGTTCAGGGGCTTTACGACGCTTTTTCAGTAAGCAGAGAGTTTCATTGCAAAATTATACGAAAGGAATGACGTTCCGTGCCAATACTCATTGAATATCAAGAAGAAGAACGGATTGCCATCGCAAAAATGGTCGGCAATCTCACAGCAGAAGAGATTGATAGTACGCTAAGAGGCGAACTGGCAACCTTCATCCAGAGACATTTTCCAGAG
>JAUZRW010000227.1 GCA_030950085.1 Anaerolineae bacterium | reverse complement strand
ATTGATTTCAATCGTGTTGGCGGGCCCGTTGGCGACCCCAATTTTTATTCACAAATCTTGTTGATGGTTTTCCCAATCGCACTCTATCGTGTCCTTGATAAAAAGTCCAGTAAAGATGAAAAATTGCTGGCGCTCCTTGCAACCACTGTCATTACTGGGGCGATTATCTTTACCTATTCGCGTGGTGCATTGATGGCGTTGCTATTGATAATCGGGTTGATTCTTCTGGAACGTAAAATCAATGTTTATAAAATCGGTCTGGTGGGTCTGGTGGTTTTGGGCTTGGCTTTTCCAGTCTTACCCAGTGGCTATAAAGAGCGTATGTTAACGATTGTCGGGCTTGGAGGTGTCGCAGAAGGTCAAGCAGATGGTTCGGCACAGGGGCGCTTAAGTGAATCCCTCGTGGCGATTGAAATGTTTTTTGACAATCCGATTCTTGGGATTGGCTATGGACAATATTCTGCCAACTATCTGGACTATTCTATTTATCTGGGGATGGATGGGCGGCTACAAAATCGAGAAGCCCATAACCTCTATTTGGAAGCAGCAGCCGAAACCGGCATGGTTGGTTTGGTCGCTCTTACCTTCATGTTCGCTATTGTTTTTAGGGAAACGAACAAGGCGAAAAAGAGACTTGTAGACTTAAAACGAGAAGACTTACGACCATGGATTGTGGCTTTACAGTTTGGATTGTTAGCCTACATGGTGAATAGCATCTTCTTGCACGATAGCTATGTCCGATATTTGCGCCTGAGCATCGCCCTTGTCGTGAGTTCGACTGCTTTAGTTGATGCCTTGCTTGCACAACAAACGGCAAAACAAAATCGCAAGCGGTTGGCAGCACTTGATGAAGAAGCTCCCAAATTGGCGCAGTATTTCTAAGTGGTTGGTGCATAACTACGATGTGTACCTGAAAATAACAAGCAATTAGGTTAGTGCTATTTTGGGGATAACAAGAAAGCAGCAGATTGTAAGAAACTTGTGAAAAATGAAAGGCTTACTGCCACATTCAAAGCCGTAATAAGGTTAGGACTTACGCAGTTGACTGTTATTTTCGGGCGCAGCACGCTGTCGCCCCTACGATTTCTAGCTTGAAGTGCGTAACGCCTAAAGGTGTTAAATATAGAATAACGAAAATAATATACTTTGCTCACAATTGAAAAATAATTTGAGGATGATTATTTTTAGGCTTGATTACAATCATTTCTTAATTAAATAATTATGAAGATTATATCGAGTAGCATGTGCTAAATTCAACCACAATTATCATATAATTTATACGGCTGGTGGGAGAGCATTTTATGGCGAGGCTACGTTTCACAATCACCTTACTGACATTATGGCTCATTTTTTTGTTCAATATTGAGCGTTACGATATAGGGGGCGGGGCGAATATCATTAATTTACCCACGTCTGTTTATATTGCATCGGCATTTGCTGTCGTGCTGATTCTAGCCGTCCCAGATTTTGTGGCGACGCGCTGGTATTTTTTACTGGCTATCATCCTCGTTGGCTATGGTATCTTACGATATGATGATGTTATAACTAATACCTTAGTTCCAGCACCCATTGCCATGTTAAGTGAATGGACAATTATCTCGATTGCCTTCACCCTTGGACGTTGGCTATCGGCAACCGTATCCAGTATCGAGCAAACGTATGATTCCTTGGTCGAAAATGATGGCAGTCTACGGATATTATCCGGTATTATGGGTGAAGAAGTCATCAATCGTGAATTATTTCGTGCGCGACGCTATGACCGTCCGGTGTCGATACTCTATATCAAAACACCTTCACTCAAACAACTTGAACGTATCTATAATACTTACTTACCGTATCAAGTATCGTTGCAGCAACGCTACGTGAAGTCGCGTATCGCCCAATTGACAGAAACTCTGCTCTATGCCACAGACCCGATATCATGGTATGGCGATGATATTGTGATTTGCCTACCGGAAACTGAAAAAGTCTTAGCCTATGAAACTGCCCAACGGATTGCCAAAGTTTTGCACTTTTCGCTGAATTTAGATGTTCCGATTGGGGCGGCTGCCTTTCCTTTTGAGGGGTTGATTTTTGCTGATTTGGTCGAACGGGCTTTTGATGATTTGCAATATTTCACCAGCGAACAGGCTGTTGGAGATGATACATCGCCTATCCCCACCATCTCATTTGATGATGACGATACAGATGATAATGTGGATGGCGGTACACCTAGTTATGAGGCTGCCACATTCACACAGACAGAACCTTATCGACCTGAAGAAAGCCCAAGATCGTTGCACAGTCGCCTTAGGGATGGGGTGCAGCACAGGTTACGGCAATGGTATCACTCTGTTGAATACCAAGTTGATTTGATTCCGCCACAAGAAATTGTGGTTGAAGGCGATGTGGATGGCAAGATATTCTATAATCCAGATTTTTGGGTGAATCGTGTGCCTCATCAAAGCGCCTTAGGTCGTCGTATTTATAAATATGTGAAACGTGCTTTGGATATTGTGCTAATTGTACTCGCATCGCCGTTTATTATTCTGCTATTTAGTGTTGTCGGCTTCTTGATTTGGATTCAAGATCGTGGTCCTATTTTTTACTCCCAGTTACGTACCGGTGAAGGGGCGCATAAATTTCGTATGTACAAATTCCGCTCTATGGTACCCAATGCCGATGAAGTCAAGAAGGAATATGGCATTACCACCAATGACCGAGGCGAAACTGTAGATAAAGATGGCAATAAGTTGGACAAAGACCCTCGCGTCACACGCATTGGACGGATTATCCGAAAGACCAGCATTGATGAGTTGCCTCAATTATGGAATGTGCTGCGCGGTGAAATGTCTCTCGTAGGACCACGTCCCACCACATTTGATGAGGGAAAATACACATCTTTCCAAAAAGAACGCTTGAGTGTTAAACCGGGTCTCACCGGATTATGGCAAGTCTATGATAGGGGCGATACAGACTTTGATAATCGTCTCATTTGGGATATTAAATACATTGATAAAATGTCCCTTTGGATGGATATTCAAATCATTTTCCGTACCGTGCTGATGCAAGTCCTGAAGCGCAGAGGTGCTTAGTCATCGTTGCTTGATACAAGCCATCATGCCGATAAAGAGAATTTCCCTTGCTTGTTTAACAAACTATCTACAATACTCTTCTAGCACTCGTCCCACCTTGCAAGTTTGTGTGAGACGCGGTGATACCCCGAAAGGGGCTTTTTGTGGCTTAGGACTTTTCCAAACAGTTTTCATACGTAGCATAGTTGCATTCTAACCAATATCCGATAACAATACGCAATATACTAACTGATTATCATTTAGAGTGGTTTATATGAAGATACTCAAACGCTATTATCCCAGTTTCCTAATTTTAGTGATGATTGCTCTCGCAACACTCCCAATTGCTGCTCAAGATGCGACACCGGAACCGGCTTGCCAATCTTACCGCCTGACAGTAGACCAAGGGCGTATTCGTAATAGCCCAAGTGAAACAGCAGCCGTTATTGGTGGTGTCAACCGTTTCGATACGCTCTGCATCCAAGGGGTTGCAGAGAATAACCTGCCTTGGTTGGTCATCCAACTACAAGATGGTGAAGGCAATTCTCGGCAAGGGTATATTAGCAGTACCATTGTTGAACCGGGTGAACCGGGACAGATAACAGACCCCGAAGCCTATTGTGATGGCTATCGTGTCATACCCGATGAGGCGATTGTTCGTGCAGGACCCAGTACAACATTCGATGTTCTTGGCACATTCGCTGCTGGTGATATTATCTGCGTCGAAGATTATGTCTATCAGTATTATGGTTGGTCGAATGTCTATCAACCGGATGGTGCTACTGGTTGGGTCAATAGCCCCAATATCACTTATCAGTACGATGCAGAACTTGCTTGCCCCAATGAAGAATCTTATGTCGTTTCAACAGCCGCTACGCTCTACACGGCTCCGGCACGTAGTTCGGCAACCAGTTCGCGCTTTGCAGTTGGTACAAAACTCTGTCTGACTACGACAACCGAAGAAGAGAACTCTTGGGTGACGTTTACTATGCCCGATAGAGAAGGGCGCACCGGTTGGATGGTGATAGATTTACTCGAACCTGTTGCAGATATAGAAGATTTGAGAGTCGGGCAAGTAGCCTCTGGTACGCCGATAGCGGCAACAGATTTACCAGCAACAGGAGGCGCAGCTTCTCCCATACCGACAACAGAAGAAACTTGTGTCATGTATCGCGTCGATAGCCCTCAAGCGGCACGGGTTCGCGCCCAACCCTCTACCAATTCAACCCTAATTGATAGTTTGAGTAACGCTGAAACAGTGTGTGTGATAGGGATTGAGGGCAGCGCCAATGATTGGTATCGTGTCAATCTGACACCGGATGTTAACGAAGCCCAAATTGGCTATATTTTTGCGAGCTTATTAGCACCTGTTGAAAATGATGGCGCTACAGCAGTTGCTCAAGCAGAAGAACCAGAATCGACAACTGCAAATGCACAAGTAGCCGATGTATCACCCACAGCAACGGCTACCCCGACAGCAACAGCAATGCCCAATATCGTGCCAACTGCAACACCAGATGGTGATTTACCTATCGTGACACAAATTTGCCCAGTTGGGGCGCTACCTATCAATCCAAGTGACTGTGCGACAGTGACCCCCACTGGCGTTCCCGGTCTACCAGAATTGACGGGCAACGGCTTGCTACTGGCGCGTGATGTAACACTATCAAGTTTGTTCGTTCCTACTATTGACCTAACATCGCCAGAAAGCAGTCTGGATTTCTTCTTCCGTATACCCGCAGATTGGGTAGCAGGAAGCCCCACGGTGCTAATGTTGTCTGTTGATTTCAGCCAAACGATTACCGCCCAAACTATTGATACCACGGTGACTAATTTAGCATCTCGCTTTGATGTGCGTGTTGACGGTATTCTGGTGAGTACGATTAGTCTTGGTGAAGCCAACATTGGGCGACAAATCTTGCAAATACCCATACCGGATTCGATTATCCGCGATGCCCGGAGCCGTGCCCATATCGTCGAGTTTACTTTGAATTCTAGTGAACAATGTCGTGTCAATATCGAAACACGCCTCGTTATCAATGCTGCTGAATCTGCTATCCGCTTTGTTTATGAAGAAGCCGAACCCATATTGGATTTCGCCTTCTATCCGATACCCTTTTACAACCAGCCGATTGGTGGTGAGGTCGAAGCTGTTATTTTTGTTGTACCAGCCAATCCGAGTAGTTCCGATTTGCAAGCAGCCGCCAGTGTCGCAGCCGGCTTAGGTCAGTTGACTGGCGATAAGTTGCAATTACGCTTCACCACAGCCGATGACTTGACTCCAGAGCAGTGGCAAACCATGAACTTAATTCTCGTGGGCGGCATTGAAGAACATACTCAAATTCGTGACTTATACCGCCGCAATGTGATGCCTTCAAGCTGGGATGGCAATACCTTGACCATAGAAGGTGACATGGTTGAAACAGATGAGGGCTTGATTCATCTCGTCGCCAATCCAGATAATCCCAGTCGAGCCATTCTCGCTGTCATAGGGCAATCCGGTACGGCGGTTGAACGGGCAGGTCAGGCACTTGGCGGACAACCTTCTATTCTCGGTATTACGGGAAATACAGGTGTTATTTTTGCGTCGCGTGCGCTGGCACGAGCAACAGGACTCAACGCGAATCGCTTGCCCGGAACGTATCTCTTGCAAGACTTAAACAATGGGCAAGATATTGTCTTAAGTGGTACAGGTATTCAAACGGTGTCCTTAGATTTCGATGTGCCATTGGGCGGCGATACTCGCCAAGATGCCTACATTGAGATTATCTATAATAGTGCCAGTCTGCTGGATAGGACTAGCTCTACACTGACACTGACGATGAATGATGTGCCAATTGCGAGTGCCAGTTTACAGCGCAATATCGCCGAAGCACAAACGACCACAGACCGCATTACGAATGAAAGTTTCCGTACCTTACGTGCCCAAATACCAGCCGGTGTTGTTAATCCTGGTGAAGTCAATAACTTGACTATCTTTACCAATATAGAAGGCGATTGGGGGTGTGATATCCCCGCTAGCGAAACAGTTTGGGTCACAATCAGTAAAGATAGTTTGATGTTCTTGCCCCAAGAGCAATCTACTGAGGCGGATTTGTATCACTTGATGGATCAATTCCCACGCCCTTATAATATTTACCCCGATTTGAACGATATGCTGATTTCGCTGCCAGAGACTATCACAGAGGTCGAAGGGACACAATTACTCGAAGTGATGTCTTATTTGGGTGATGCAACACGCTTTGGCGAAGGTTTCCGCCCCACTATCCGCCTAGGGGCTATTGATGAAGAAGATAGTGATTACCTTGCACAATTTAACATCTTAGTGCTTGGACGACCCACGAACAATGCCTTCCTCAGTGCATTAAATGCGATGCCACCCCCAGAAGGGAACAGACGGCAACAATCGCTTTTGCCACAACCGTTCGCACCGGGGACAGATGAATTTGTCCAAATTCTGGACGATGTGAGCTATCGTTTACGCAATCAGACGGCGGTGGGTGTGATGCAGGTGCTTGTATCGCCGTGGAATCCGGATAAAAGGCTCACGATTATCTCTGGCACAGAGCCGCTAGGACAGTTAGCAGCGAGTGTCGCCTTACTAGATACGCCCTTTGGTCGGTCTTCCTTGGATGGCGATGTCGTATTTGCGACCTTTAATAACCTTTCCGCCATTGATACACGCGAGGTATTTAACCCCCTCGATATTTTGAGTGTCGTACCAGATGTTCTCAGCGCACCAGCCGAGGGTGTTCCATCACCTACTGCCTTGCTGATAGGTACTAGCACAGGCATACCGACTACCGTAACACCAGCCACTACAATAGATCCATTTTTGAGTAGTTCAGCAACACCGTCGGATACGCCAACGCCGTTCCCAACAGCGACTCCATCGTTCATTAACAACCCAACGGATGCTAATGCGGGTCCGGATATCGTGCTTATTTTGATTGGTATCTCGGTTATAATCGTCATTCTTGGTGGTGCTTATACCATCTATTTGGAATTGCGTCCCAAGAAAAATAGATAGCAGTTCACTCGTTATCTCAAACATAATATCGTCTTAAGTAGGGTAAGGTATTGAATCTTGCCCTTTATCATGTGGTTTCAAGCATTCTAAAATGACAGATAAGCTCTTCATTGCGTCGGGGATTTTCCATCCAGAATCAGGTGGACCCGCAACCTATCTTTATGAACTGCTACCAGCATTGCAACAGCGTAACTGGTCTGTTGATGTGCTAACCTATGGTGATGCACCGACTGTCGATTATCCCTATCCTATCAAGCGTATTCCACGCCGCATTTTGCCCTTACGTCTATTGGATTACTGGCGACATGCTCGCCCTTGTATTGCACAAGCTGATTTGATTTATGCCCATACACTCGATTTGCCCCTGTCGGCAGGAACTGCGCCGCGACTCATCAAGATTGTGGGCGATGCCGCTTGGGAACGCAGTATTCGGCGGGCTTGGATACCTGCAACAACGGATATTGATAGCTTCCAAACCCAAGATTATGGCTGGTTAGCACAGCGACAGAAACAATCGCGGTCACGACAAGTGAAGGCATTTGACGGCGTTATCGTGCCGAGTCAGTATCTTAAGCAGATGGTGTGTCAATGGGGTATGCCTGAAAAGCACGTCACAGTGATTTATAACGCGCTACCGCCTTTACCTGCACCGATGCCCGAATCACAACTTGCGGCGCGTGAGGCTCTCAAATGGGGCGCTTATCCAACCCTATTGACGGCAGCCCGCCTCAATCCATGGAAAGGCATTGACCACCTCATCCATGCTATCGAAAAAATATCAGATGTGCGCCTCATCATTGCTGGAGACGGTTCAGACCGCATACGTTTAGAGCAGATAGCCCAGCCCTTGGGTGACAGGGTGCAGTTTATGGGGCATGTCTCGCGTGAGCGCCTGTATCAGATGATGCAAGCTGCTGATTATTTTGCCCTTTATAGTGGCTACGAAGGTTTACCGCATACTGCTTTGGAGGCTTTGCGAGTCGGAACGCCTGTCATTGCGAGTGATAAGGGTGGTAATCCCGAAGTGATACGACACAAAGAAAATGGTTTTTTGGTGCCTTATGTCGATGTCGATGCTTTAACAGACACCCTCAAAATGGCGTTTGCATCGGATACGCGCGACAGACTTGCGGCACAAACAGCACACGGTATGGAGCAATTCACATTTGACTTTATGGTTAGCCAAACCGATAAGACGTTACGTCAATACTTACCCTCAAACGCCTAAAGTAGCCATTGCTATGATTTTGAAAAAGCTCAACCCAGAAGTAAATCCATGAAATGTTTTCGAGCGTAGGGGAGTACCTATGTTCGCTGTTCGCCCCTAAAAAATTCTAAATGTTTATACGGATAAGCTCAGAAAATGTGTTTTTTGGCGTAAGGGCGCAATGAACTGTGCCCCTACAACAAGCTATGACCTTTTATGCCCCCTAATTTTTGATGGAATCCTTAAACGATATTCATGCTACTTAATAAGATTGCTGATGAAACAGGTTTCTGGCTGAAAAAATAGGAAATACGACATATAATAATTGAGGGATTAACGCTAAAATACGTGTCCGATACTAACAACTTCCATAGTACCCAAAGCTCAATGTGCAACAAATGCGATAATCGTGTACAATTTTCATGAGACTTCACAACAAAGTAAATCATACAAATTTGGGTGAATCAGTAATTTTTGAATTTTTGAACGACCATAGGAGAGTGCGCTGTGCCACCATCTCGTACTGAACAACTTATGCAACATCTACGTGACTTACAAGCTACTTCCGGCGATGTTGAAGCCGCCGCTATCGTCAGTGTTGACGGTCTGAGCATGGCTTCGGCGTTACCGTCTGGTATTGAAGAAGACCGCGTGAGCGCGATGAGTGCTGCCATGCTCTCGCTGGGTGAGCGTATCGCCAGCGAATTGACACGCGGCGAATTGGAACAAGTTAATGTCAAAGGGGCAGATGGTTATGTGATTCTGACCGCTATCGGGGAAGAAGCTGTTTTGACTGTTCTCGCACGCAAAGGTGCTAAATTGGGCTTAATTTTGCTGGATGTAACGCGGGCTGTCGATGCTTTGGAAGAAATCGTTTAGTAATCGTTGTCAGTCATTACTATCTATTAAAATACGTAGAGGCAGCTACGCTTTGCCTCTACTCAAATAAGATGGCTACTAGACATAGACCAAAGACTGCCCTATGACATTACCAGAACCAAGCGGACTCTATTACCCAAATCGCATTGCCCGTGCCTTTTTTACCGCGATGGATGATGTGATGGGAAAAAATGGTCTCAGCCAATTGCTGGGGCAGATTAATATGGAAGCCTACCTTGACGATTTGCCTCCAGATAATTTGAATCGTGAGTTTGACTTTTCTAAAATTGCAACACTCAACATCGCCCTAGAGACAATGTATGGCTCAAAGGGTGGGCGTGGTATGGCACTCAAAATTGGGCAATCGGCTTTTTCGCGTGGGATGAAAGACTTCGGCGCATTACGTGGTGTCACGGCAGCAGCTTTTCGTGCTTTACCGTTAGAAAAACGTATTGATTATGGCTTACAAGGGTTTGCGGCTGTTCTCACAAATTTCAGTGACCAACCTTGTACGGTTGAATCGGATGGTAACGCCCTGCTTTTCGTAGCAGATGTGAGTCCATTCTCATGGAATCGCAGATCTGAAAAGCCTGTCTGTCATATGATGGTTGGGATGTTAATCGAGTGTTTGCGCTGGTCATCGAATGGCTATGAATTTTATGTACGCGAGACACAATGCCGTGCTACCGACCATGAACAATGTATTTTCCGAATCAATAAAAGCGCAATTGGCGAACGCACGCGATAATGCAATAATAAGCCCCTTTCGGGGTTTCATCGCGCCTCACACAAAATTGCAAAGTGAGGTAGGCGTTAGAGCATTATCACAGATAATTTGTTAAACAAGAAGCCGCCCGATATAACTAAAGAAACTTGCAAGGGGACAAACTTAGATGAATAAGTCACATATCCTAATTGTAGAAGACGACCTCGATTTATCAGAAATGGTGAGTTCATACTTTCGAGTACAAAATTATGATGTACTGACGGCGGCATGGGGCGAAGAGGCGTTACAACTCGCCGATGAAAATTCATTAGAT
Organism: Anaerolineae bacterium; assembly: GCA_030950085.1. Classification (GTDB taxonomy): domain Bacteria; phylum Chloroflexota; class Anaerolineae; order Aggregatilineales; family Phototrophicaceae; genus JAUZRW01. The sequence continues at coordinate 11,042 of JAUZRW010000227.1, read as the reverse complement.
TTGATAATGCTCGATATCCGCCTGCCGGATATTGATGGCTTTGAATTATGCCGTCAACTTCGTAATAACCGCAAAACACAAGATACGCCTATCATCTTCTTGACGGAAAAGCGTGACCGTGTGGATAAATTACAAGGCTTAGAACTCGGCGTGGTTGATTACATCACCAAACCATTTGACATCCAAGAATTGCGCTTGCGAGTTCGCAATGCCATCAGCCGCGCACAAACGCCGGCGGCAACCAACCCCGTCACCGATATCCCAGAAGGCGATTTGGTTGATGAGAAACTGACAGCCCTCATGAGTGGTCGTGATTGGGCTGTGCTGGAATTCAGTATAGAAAGCCTGAGTAGTTTCCGTGAGCGTTATGGTTTTGTGGCGGCGGATGATGTTCTACGCGCTGTCACCCTGATGGTACGGAATGCGGTGCGTGAATATGGCGAAGAGGAAGATTTTATCGGGCATATGGGACCTGAGAATTTTGTCATTATCACCAACCCCGACGCAGTAGAAGATATTCAAGACCGTATTGAACGCCGTATTGCACAATCGCGTGAATATTTCTATCCTCTTCGTGACCGTGTTCGTGCTAAAGAAGCAATGGAAGAAAATCATCTCAGTATTGTCAGTGGCTTCCTGACTGACGATAAAGGTCCATTTGATAATTTGGAGGCACTCAAAGCCAAATTGAGTGCAACAATTGCTTCGGCGACGGATTAACGACGTGACGTTAACCTAGGAAGAAAAGCCCACTGCATAGTGACGATGGGCTTTGTATCATGACTGTGTTTTAGTGATTAACTGATGTTACGCCCCGAAGTCAATTTGGGTAGGGGTGTCTATGTGCGCTCCCGAACGGGCGACCACACAGGGTTCGCCCCTACAAATAAAACGCCTTTTGCGTAAGGTGAGTGATTAAGCAAAAGCCGCAACGACAATCGGTTGTCCACCGACATTGATATAATAATGCGGCACCCAACCCACGCCGAACAGGTTCACATGAACATCCTTTTTATACGGTGTAATCGTGTGTTCCTGAATACTATTGGCGATTTGAGTCCAACGATTGTTGCATTCATTTAGCTCCTGTTCGTATTCTTGTTCGAGGTCATACATTTCACGCTCAATTTCAGCAATCACTTCCTGACTTTCTTGGAGGTCAACTTCGGTTTGCTTCTTATAGCGTGATGCCCGACTCAAGCGTGACAAGGTATAGTTGGTACGTCCCTTGAGCAGACTCAGTACCGCTTCACCCCCTGTCAGGAGTTGTTCTTGCTTGCGGTCTTTAATTTCGATTTTTTCTGATTTCAGTTCGCGTTCTTTCCTGCGTAACTTGTCTTCAAGTCGATCCATTAGGCTTCCGTATTTCTTCGACAATTTATCGACTTCGGCATCACGCGCTTCACGCGCCTTCTGGTAAACCATCGCCTGAAAATTGCTCATATCCGTATCGGGGTCGCCATATAACTTAAACTTCGCATGATGTGGGATAATCAAGCGCGCTGTGTTGTACAAGAAATCGGTTAATTCTTTTTCCAATGTCTTGATGCGTTTTTCATCTTGCAAGCCTAACGGTAATTCTTGGAAAATCGCCTCGCCAAAAGGGTCATTGCTGAGTTGGCGCGTATCAACCATCGGCGCTTGATACTCTTCCCAATGAATCAGGCTGCGAGTGTCCAAATCCGGTACATGGAAGGCATAATCGCGTGAGGTGTAGAGTTGTGCTTTTTTCTCAGAATAGCGCACAGATGTTTGCGCCAGCAGAACTGCCTTATATGCCAAAGAAACCTGTCCTGTTGAGCCGACACGCTGTCCAGTCTGTTGTTCATACTGTGCCAATGCTTGCTGACTTGTCATCACCGACGGCAAGAAATATTCGTGTATGGCGGATGAACTTGGCGGTTTATTTTGCATGAAGCCACCGGGAAGACGGTCATTGCGTGTACTGCCTTGCACGTTGCTCATACCCTGTGTATTGAATGCGCCTGTATCGCCTGCGCTTTGTGCGCCAAAACCTGTCGCAGGTGGCGACCCATAAGCAGGGGTACTGCCCGGTGGAGGAGCGCCATAACCGCCTGCATTCTGATTGTTAAAACCGGGTGGTGGTGGAGGAGCGCCATAACCGCCTGCATTCTGAGCGTTGAAACCGGGTGGTGGCGGGGGAGCGCCATAACCGCCTGCATTCCGATTGTTAAAACCGGGTGGTGGCGGAGGAGCGCCATAACCCTGCGGCTGATGCGGTTGTGTCCAACTCGATTGCAAGGGGGCTTGTTGTTGGGCATATCCCCGTTGACCATAGCCTTGTTGTTGCCCAGCATAATTTTGTTGTGCCATCTGCGCCATGAGTTTCTGCTTTTGCCCTTGCATCATCCAACCAATTTGTTGGCGTGTCATCGGACCCGCGAGATAACTCATTGCCCACCGTGTATGCAGTAGAATTGGAGCGCCTTGATTATGCACATTCCGCATCAAGAAGACTCGCGGTTGAATATCAGCTATCATCTGCTCGACATCCCCCATATCCATATCCTCATTGCTCGTCGCCATCGACTGCAAGCCATCCATGACTTTTTTACGGTCATTTTCGGACGATAAGCGCCCGATGAACCATGTACCTGCATTCGATAAGCCTTTGTAATCAAGGTCGCCGGGATTTTGTGTAGCGAGAATCAAACCAACACCAAAGGCACGGGCTTGTTTAATCAAGCGTAAAATCGGCTCTTTTGTCGGCGGATTTTTGGGGTACGGTGGGAAGTAGCCGAACATCTCATCAATGTAGAGAATCGCCCGTAAACTTGGGGTGCCAGAGAGTGTTCGCATCCAACCAATCATCATTTCCAGAATGAGTGTTGTGATAAACATGCGCTCTTGGTCATTGAGGTGCGCGGTATAGAAAATACTGACTCTTGGGCGACCATTGGGTTGGTACAATAGCGATTGCATATCCATCGGCTGTCCCTGTAGCCATGACTGAAATGAGGGCGCAGCAATGATATTGTTCAGTTCCATGGCTAATTTGAAGCGTTTTCTCTCGCTGATGGCTTGGTCTAACGGGAAGACACCTAATTTTTCAAACGGCGGGTCTTGGATTTGCAAGACAATATCTTCAAGTGTCAGGTCACGACCTTGCTTCCAATTATCTTCAATGATGTTCGACAAGAGGACATGCTCAACATCTTTCACGGGTAGGAAGTTCATCCCGGCTAGTGCAAACAAAGCACTGACGATACCCGTAATGCGTTCGCGGACTTGCTCTTCTTGACCCTGCCAATTGTAGTGAGGCGCACGTAGCGAAGCCAGAATACTAATCGGTAAGCCGGCATCACTACCCGGCGTATAGATGCTCAATTCAGCCGCACCTTTTAGCCAGCGTACACGGTCAGGGACAATACCCCACTGTGCCAAACCATCGCGCCATGTTTGGGCGATATCGGCAGCGTAGGTTGTCGTATCCATGCCAGCGCGACGGGCATCATCTTGATGAATCCATGGTTGGAAATCTTGTGCTTGCAAATCTGGGAAGGCGAGTGCCAGATTGGTAATATCGCCTTTGGGGTCAATGATAATTGCTGGAATATTATCGAGGATGGCTTCTTCTAACATACTGATGCACAGACCGGTTTTGCCACTGCCTGTCATGCCGACAACGACAGCGTGCGTGGTTAAATCACGCGAGTCATAATACACCACATCCTCACCCAACTTGCCACTTTGTCGGTTGAAAGTACGACCTAGATAAAAATTCGTCGGGGCTTCAATAAAAGCCATTCTCCTGCTCCTAAAGTTCGCTATTTGAAGGGAATGCGATAGTTTGTTCTAATCTTGATTAGTATAACACAAATTTATACTATCAGCGTACTACTTGACGGGGATTTTTGCAAATATGATGTGAAGTCTCTATTCAGCCTTCCATGAGCTTTCTTCGGGTGGCGCTATTCAGCTATCCGTGAGGTTTCTTTCGGACAGGCAGAAGCCAGTCCCTACAAAACACCATTTTTGAACTATAGAGATGTGATTTTTCACGCCTACGATGCCACAGGTTTATGAATAGGTGAACTGTTACCTTCGGATTGGCAGAAGCTAGTCCTGCCAGTCCAATGATTATCCATGTTTACTTCAAGAGCATTAGTCCTCAGGCTGCTGGCTGACTTCGTATGCACCATCGGGCAAAATCGTCGGGAACGCATATTCCGGATTGGTGAGCAAGGCATAGATACGGGAGTCCGTTGCTTGTAGCTTTTCTGGTGTATTGAGCCGCCATTCATGCCCAATCTCTTCCAGACGACCCACAAAATCTTGACCGCCCAGCAATGATGTCAATGCCCAGTAGATATACTCTGAAATCTGGCAGTCATATTCACAGGTGCGGTCATCGTAGCTATACCAAGCATCGTCAGGGTACTGACGTGGCACACCGTCGAAAAAACCACCTCGCGCTTCATCCATTGCTAAAGATACGGCTGTCCCCGGTTCTTCGCCCCATATATCTGGGTAAGCATAAGCATAACCAGCATGTGTAATGAGGTGTAGCACCTCTTCTAGTGTGGTATCAAATTCATTGTCGCCAGTGGGCAATGTTTCAAACCCATAGAGCAATTGTAGTTCGACCCCTTGCTCAAACAGCATCTCTGCGGATTCATCAAATTGCTCCTCTTCGCCTTCTCGATTAAACATAATCAGGCTGGCATGGTTCTCAATCATAGCTTCCACAACCGCCGGATTATCAACCTCGCCATCAGCATTATTATCGAGATACTGTGCCATGACATGGGCAGCGTGTAATATCTTGGCATCTGGTACGGATGCACTGGCATAAATAGGAATGCCAAAGACATCGACAAATTTATCAAACATTTGAAATGCTGTGGGGGCATCCTCTGGAACAGCCCTCACGGTCAGGTCGAGTCCGTTTGTTTGTCCAAAAGTAGGCACTGTCAATAATAGTATCAAGATAGTCAATACATAACGCATCATTGTACCTCCTGCCTGACCACTCTCTACAAAATAGTGTGGCATCTTTGTTTAACATACTATCTGAGATAGCGTCATAGTGCCTGTCTAATTTTGCATTTTTGTGTAAGGCGCAGTGAAACCCCGAAAGAGGTTTATTTTGTCGAATAGTAAAAGGGGATTAACACACAAAGCCCCTATAAATTATACACTTATTCTTTACAGCGCATAATTGAGGGGCTTTATGACAGGATATGAAAAATTAGCAATACTTGTTTAACAAACTATTTGCGATAACGCCCTAACACTCGTCTTACATTGCAATTTTGTGTGAGGCGCGATGAAACCCCGAAAGGGGCTTAGGCTTGCAAATTATTGAAGGCACGCTCTAACTTTTCACGCGCTTCTTCAGCAACAGCAACCACACCTTCATCGTCAATAACTGACATCATGTGAATCGGGTCAATAAAGGATACTTCTACCTGATTATCGCCGACTTGCGCTAAGGTGACATTGCACGGCAACAACAAACCAACCTCACTCGTGGCTGTTAGAGCCTGATGAGCCAGTTTTGGATTGCACGCGCCCAAAATTTTGTAGGGACGGAAATCAACATCCAACTTTTTCTTGAATGTGGCTTGTACGTCTATTTGTGTGAGGATACCAAAACCCTCTGCCTTAAGCACGTCGGTCACTTTAGCCTCAGCACTCGCCATATCGCTATTCAGGATAGTTGTCATGCCAAGATTTTCAGCAGCTTGTGTCATTGAAAATTCTCCATAATTGCTAAACGTTGTTATATTCAAAACATTATACCCCAATATACCCCCACAGGTATATGACAGATTTCCACTGCTAGGTATCAGCAAGACCTTATTGCAGAATCGTGTTGCTTGGCTATGATGAAACCAATGCCAGTACCCGTAAGGGACTCCCTGAGCCATTGACTATCTTGAGTGGGGCGGCAATGATGAGCGCACCTGTTGGCGGCAATTGGTCGAGATTGGTCAAACTAGCGAGACCAAGTTTCCCTGCACCGTGCATCAGTGTATGACATGGGAATGCAGGGTCAAAGCCACCCGCTTGTCCGGCATCTGTCCCGACTGTCTCAACACCGACACCCAACACATCGCGTTTTTCAATGAGAAACTGAACCGCAGCAGGTGAAAATCCCGGCGAATGGGGTCCATCGTCGCGTGCATTGAGGAAGGCTTCGCGCCCTTGACGCTTGCTCCAATCGGTTCGCATTAAGAACCAAGTCCCTGCCGGAATCTGACCATGTTCGCTTTCCCATTCTTGGATGCGTTGCGGTGTCATCAGATAATCTTCGTCTGCGGCAGTTTCAGCAGAAACATCAACCACGACGGCAGGTGTGACTAACTTTGATGGCGAAATAGTATCAGTTGTCCCGTTTGGCGTATCTTTGCCAGTTATCCAGTGAATAGGCGCATCAAAATGAGTTCCTGTATGTTCACCCATCGTCAAGGTGTTCCAGTACCATGCGGGACCTTTATCATCATATTTGGAAATTAGCTCAATCGAAACACCGGGCGACGCTGCAAACAGTTCCGGCAATTCAATCACAGGTGTATTTTCATCGAGTGGCTGGGTCAAATCAACCACAGTGACACTCCCAGAAGCAAGAGCCTCGATTAAAGCAGCAACAGCATTCGACATAATAATCTCCTATTTTTATAGATTGTAATTTATAAGAATGGTGCAAGTGTATCAACGCTTTGGATGTTGACGATGATACCCTCAAACATACCGTGAATGATACCGAATCTGCAAGTTATTGGATACTTGTTTCAAGTAGGTTTTAACGTGGTGCGCCAATGACTTGCCAGATTTCGCTGCCCGGTAAAATTTGCAAGACAACCCCATTTGCACCACTAATGTAGACGACTTCTTCGCCGCGTAAGGTGGATGTTTGTACAAAACCATCAATCGTAATCGCCTCTTGTAAACCTAAGCCTAAACGAGTTCGCACATCATTATCACTACGCCAGATAAAGCCGAGTTGGTCAAGCGGTTGCAACATATCCGGCGGCGCACTCTCATCGCGTGATGGGTGAATCTCAGGGTCATAGCGATTCTCGTAGCGTATCCAACTGGGTTGCTGTCCATCATTGAACAAGGCGTAAACCACATCGCTATCTTGGATGTAAACCATCCGTCCGCGCTGCATTGTCATATCGACAATCGCAGTTTCAAGCGGCGCATTATCGGCACAATCTTCTGGTGGCGGTGAGAAAAACCAGTCAATCGGACATTGCAACGGAATCAGAATTTCTTGCTCAGTATAATTGATTCCCTCGCCAATCGTCAGCAAGAAACGTAAATCTCCCCTATCGCTGCTGCGCGTACTCAAGGGGAGGTTGCCATCTGGAGCGACATTATAAGCCTGAGTGCGACTACCATCTTCATCAAGCCGATAAATCACCGCATTATCGACTCCGCGTGCAGACCAAAAGAGCGTTACAGAACTGCCCGGTTGTACAGCTAAGGGGTCACTCGTAAAAAATTCGATACGCGGTGCATTCGGGTTAAATTGACGAGTGGCTGTCGGGAAATCCGGTGGTAGGGATGTCCGAGTAGCACCAAATAAAGGCGTGGGCGATGCGCCGCCCAGTTGGGCAACTTGTGTAGGCACACGAGTCGGCGTGACATTGCGTGCCGGTGTGTTACTGGGTGAAGGCGTAAATGTCGGGGTTATCGTGGGTGGGTCTGTCGGGATAACAAAATCTGTCCCTGCTTCACAAGCACTTAAGAGAACAATACAAATGAATATCAAACAACTAATGAAATGTCTGCGACCTTGAAGCCGAAAACGATGAGTTTCGAGAGATAGATTTTTTGTATGCTGATAGTCTTGCGTCATAATTGGGACAATCGCAGCTAAGAACAATTACGCTTCTGGACGGATACCGAGCAAATCATTAACGTCAAAAACACGCCCATTGAAAACACCGCTACTAAACGATTCGCCGGCTTCAAATAGCCCTGTACGCTGGTAGCGCCCTCGCAATAGCACATTCACTTCAATGAATTTGGACACAGGGTTGACAATCCAATATTCAAAAATTTGCTCTGCCATATAGAGATGAAACTTAGCGCCTCTATCTTGTGCTTCGGTATCCGGTGCTACAACTTCTATCACCAAATCTGGCGCACCCTGCCACAAGTCTTCTTGCAGATGTTGACAACGTTGGTTACTTTCTGACACCCAAAAAATATCAGGCTGGGCTTTCTCGCCATCAGTCAAAGCAATAATAGATGGTGCATTGCTTAATGTACCATCTGTTGTCCAATATTGTAATCGAGCCAGCAACGTAATGAGGACTCGGTGGTGGGCATCGCGTGCCGATATCGTCATATGACCCCCTTCTTGCGATTACAAATATGAATTATACGCCATTTGTATGATAATCGCATAGCATTCAGTAAATAGACGTATCAAGATTTCTTTTTAGTCGCTTTTGCAGCATTGACACGGCTAATATAGAAAATATATAGGGTCGTGATGGCAAGCAATGGCAGGATAATCAGTGCGCCCGCTCGCAGCACGGCTCCTGTTGGATTGTTTTCTTCTCGATATAACAAAGTCCCTCGCAAGTCATCCGCAAGACGGGCTTCTGAGAGTAGATTCATAGCGGCAGGTTTTGTCGTGCGAACTTGCGTCCCATCAGCATAAAGTGCTGTGACATCGGTATCATTTTGTACGACAATTTCACTCACGCGCCCAGCCTCCATCGCAATAATCAGTTGCTCAACTGAAATCGACTGGGCGTTAAAGCGTGGACCCACCAAAATACTGACAAAAAGCAATGTCGCAAATAGCGTCACGGCTAACCACCCACGAGACCGTAAATTTTTCAAGAAGCCCTCCTTAGTTTGAGCGTCAATCTCCAAACATTGTATAATGATAATGGTTGGTAGGGAATTAGATAAACAATTGATTTATCACTGAAAGTTTGAGAATCGCTAGTAATCGCTCTGTATATATTGTATCACCCTTGAGATAAGTCTATAATAATAGTAATCTTGAAAATCCAGAGTGGAGGTCTTTAATGATTAAATGCGACAATTGTGGGCATGAGAATCCGGACGATGCAAAATTGTGCTATCGTTGCCAAGCATTCTTAGACCCTGATAAAGTAGGCATGACCGAATTTATGGATGATACTGATTATGAAGAACCTGAACCTCGTTGGGGGGTAGCCCGTCTGACGGGGTCATTGATATTAGATGTTGAAGATATTGACAAACGCTTTGTTATTCCAGCTAGTGATATTAATGAATTTATCTTAGGGCGACAAGACCCTCATAGTGGCGAAGCCCCCCAAATTGATTTGACAGCATATGGGGCGCTTGATAAGGGTGTTTCACGGCAACATGCCTTCATTAAGCGCGTTGAACGCGGTGTATTGGCTGTCATTGATAACGCAAGTCCCAATGGAACGTATCTTAATGGTCAACGTCTCGTTCCGCAACAACCACGTATTTTGCGCGATGGCGATGTCATTCGGTTAGGTCATCTCAGTCTAAATGTTATTTTTGAAGGACTTGTAGCACCCATAGAAGCCTCCGATAGTCAGCAACCTAACGAATAAAATTATGGGCTTCTCGTGGCGATTTGGTGAGTGGATCGCAAAATATTGAGGGAGGTTCCTCAAGGGGATAGACTAGCACTTATTAAAAAGCCCCTTTCGGGGTTTCATCGCGCCTCACACAAAATGACAAGGTAAGATAGAATCTATAGGTTTAACAGAGATACTTTGTTAAACAAGTAAATCAAAAAACTTCTCCAGAAGATAATTTAGGAGGTTCATCTTGATTACGTGTGCAAATTGTGGGCATGAGAATCATGACAATGCGGGTATTTGTGACGTATGTGGAAAATTACTGAGTACAACCCTTATCGGCAAAACAACAGTCCATGACGATACAGATTACGAAGTAGGCAAACCGATGTGGGGTAAGGCACGCCTCACAGCAGCGTTAATTTTGAATGTTGAAGAAAGTAACAATCACTTTATCTTGCCAGCCGACGAGATTGAAAACCTCATATTAGGTCGTCGTGACCCACAAACGGGGAGCATTCCCTCTGTTGATTTGACCGATAGCGGTGCTGCCGATAAAGGGGTATCACGTCAACACGCTTTTATTAAACGGGTTGACCACGGTGTCCTAGCTGTTATCGACAATAATAGTCCCAATGGGACATTCCTGAACGGTCAACGACTTGTTCCTCATCAACCGCGTATCCTGCGTGATGGTGATGCGATACGTTTAGGACATTTGACCTTGAAAGTGATTTTTGACGGCGCTGTCCAACCTCAGAAATAACCTCTTTCGGGAAGGGCATTTCAGAAAAGTGGCATATGCCCACTTGGGCAAGATATCTCTTACCCTGACACTCAAAATACTGTGATTATCGTAGGGGTTTAGCATGTGTTATACCCCTTTTTGCATGAAAATTTGCAGAAACCACCTAAAACAGTATACTTGTTAGACGATTGCCGTTTAGCAGAAGCAAATTTTATGACTGTCGAGCGTCCCAAACCTGTTGTTGTGCAGGTCAATGAAATCTTGCGCGAACGTATTCGCAATAAAATTTATAGTCCCGGTGAACGCTTGCCATCAGAAAGTGACTTTGCAACAGAATTTCAGGTCAGTCGGGCAACTGTGCGGACAGTATTAGCACGCTTAGAAGTCGAAGGCTTGATTATCCGCAAGCAAGGAGACGGGACATTCGTAAATGAACGGCTAGAAGATGTGAATGCTCATCTAGGCGGTTTATGGGAATTTACACGTCTGATAGAAAGTAGTGGCTATCGTCCGTCTATTCAGGCAGGTGTCACTGTTAAACGCGCAGCAACACAAGCTGAAGCTGCGAGGCTGACTATTGATATGGGGTGTGATGTCATAGCAATGCAGCGTGTTTTCTTTGCCGATGAACGCCCCGTGATTGTAGCACATAATACACTCGCAACTGATTTGTTGGTTAATGACATTGCAGAGATAGATAGTAGCAAGCCTATTCGTCAGTTTATGGCGGATTATTGCCAGCGCGAAATCGCTTATGCCAC
>JAUZRW010000226.1 GCA_030950085.1 Anaerolineae bacterium | reverse complement strand
GGGACAGCATACATGCTGTCCGCTGCGAAAATACAAAATCGTGTCTCACTGAATTTAATCAGCTTCAATGATGACAGTTGCCAGTGGATATAAATCATCCGTGCTAATGGGATTTGTGGTCAGGCGCGTATTATCACGCCAATCATAAACAGTCACGAACAACGTATATTCACCGACTATCGCATCCGCCGAAATTTGCAAGTTACGAACATCGGGTGTCCAAGTTTCAAGTGGGAGTACCTGTGCATCAACACGCCCACTATCGAAATTGCCGTCTTGTTGCGCGATGACTCCGCTATCGCCTAAGAGTAAAAATCCTGCCGAGTAATTAAAATCTGGTGGACGAATCGCTTGCCACCAAACATCGACTTGTAAGATATCACTCGCTTCTATAGTTATCGTCTCTGTGCCGAGATAGCCAAGTGCCAATTGTTCGCCATAGACGACATCGGGCGCAGGGGGCGGAGTCTGCCAGAAATCAGCAACCAATGGCGACCAGAAAAAGCGTCGCGTCCGTACCATCGTATCAGAAACGGCTGCTAATGCCTCATGATTGACATCCATACCATCGTCAATAAACCAGATGCGCTCACCCAATATCGGATTTTCTGTCCATGCTTCCATATCATAGAAAACAATCCGTTCATCCAGATAACGCCATAGATAATAATCCGCCGTATAGGGGTCGCTGCTATCGAGAACGAAAATATCGTCAGGACGGGCATCTTGCGAAATACGGTGTAGAATACTACGCCAATCAGGTGTGCCGGGCCAATAAGCATCGTAAACATAAACACCGAAAAACGTAAACGCTATCGTTGTCGCTATTGCTGCCATAAGCCCCCATCGTGTGCGCGAGACATAGGCTAAACCTGCCCCATAGAGCAAGCCGATTGCTGGCAAGGTATAGAGCATATTGCGGTCTATATACCACTGAAAAATCCATTTATTGACAATCAGAATCGGAATAAATGTCCCCACAAGCCAGATAAGCAGCAAGAGACCGACGCGCCATTTACGCTGCATCACGAGTCCGAAAATACCGACGAGTGCCATAGCCCCACCGAGCCACAAATTATCATTCGTCATGCGTCCACTATAATTATCGAGGATGCGCGGCACATCAGGGATGCCATACGATATGCCAGCGCCTAAATCACTCTGCATTTGAGTGCTTATCGCCGGTATCCATGGCAGAAATAAAATGGCACTCAGTAGCAATGCCCCTGCCAGTTTGAGCAAATCAGTTAGCAGGAGATTTTTCTGTGCCTCAGTTGCAATTCTTGTACCAACAAGCCAGTCTATGAAGGCATGAAAAGCTATTGTGAAGGCAATGAATGCGCTGAAATAATGCGTATAGAAAGCGGCTGCCTGTAAACCAGCAATCGCTATCCACCAGCGCCACTGTGTCGGATGGTTGCGCCAACGCCAATATGCCCACACAAGCGCCACAGATAAAAGATAAAATAAGGTGTAATGACGTGCCAAGCGTGTCAAATAGACAAGGAAAAATGAGCCTGAGACAATCGCCGCCGCATAGAGTCCCGTTTTGCGGTCAAGCAATTCTGTACCCAGCCGATAGGTGAAGGCGATGCCCAGTAGTGAAAATAATCCGCCCATCCAGCGCAGAGCAAATTCACTATTTCCAAATAGCGATTGCAACAGATAGGCAATGTAGAAATAAAGCGGTGGATGCACATTGCGCGTTGCTGTGAATGACCAGATATCGCCGATACTGCCACTGATTGCGATTGCCATCCAGCTTTCATCTTGCCAAAAACTCACACGGTTAAGGTTAATCAGGTACAAGGCAGTCGCCAACATCAAGATGCCGACCATCCACCATAATGCCGCTATTTGCTGTTTGGACTGTTTCGTCATGACCCAAAATTTCCCAGATTCGCGCCTATCTGCCGCAGTATAGTCTTAATGTCATAAAAAAATGATAGTCAATTACCAAAAGTCCGCTAGAATATGCTATGCTATATCTATCGCCAAAACCGAGAAACTATATCGGGTAACACATCGTGCAAAACATCCGACAGTATCGCATTACTACCGAAATTGGGCGTGGCAAAGGGGCTGTGGTTTTTCATGGCTTTGATACACGAGACAAACGGGATGTCGCCTTAAAAATATGCGATGAGGCTTACTTTCCACAAGAACGAGTCGCCCAGATTAAGCAAGAGAGTAGTGTTTTATCGTGGCTACAGGTCGAATCAGTCCCTGCTTTTTATGAGGCATTTCGAGAAGGGACTTATCATTGTCTTGTGATGGATTATATTCACGGTCAGAATTTAGAGACATTTTTTAAGCAGTTACAACAGCCGATATCAGAATATGAGGCGATTGAATGGGGAATCCGCGTCTGTGATGTCTTGCACGCCCTTCATACACATAGCACACCGCATTTATATCGCTATATCAAACCTGAAAATCTCATGCTGAGTGAGCAAGGGGTGTTGTACTTAGTCGATTATGGCAAAGTCATCCCACATTATCCCACAGAAGCATATCCACAAACAGGCACACCCGGTTATGCACCACCGGAACAATATGTTGGGCAACCAGAGCCGTGCAGCGATATTTATAGTTTAGGTGTCCTGCTCTATCATGCCGTGACAGGTCATGACCCACGCTTACAAAATCGAGCTTTTTTGTTTCATGTCAAGCCCCCTCGCAAACTTAATCCGCTTATCTCTCAAGAATTTGAAGATATCATTTTGCGGGCTGTTGAGCATAAGGCAGTTGACCGTTATGCGTCGGCGGCAGCAATGCGTTCTGCCTTAATACGCTGTCGTAAACCGGACTTGTCGCTATAGATTAGCCTCTTATCCTTAATGACCTGCTTGTTTCCAGAAAATGCACAATGCAAAGAGACAAAGAATGAAAGGCGCAAAGACAAGTTCTTTCCAAACTTACCCCTGCAATGCCTGTAAACGTTCGGCGGCAGCTGTGTAATTATTGTTGCGGGCTAGTGCCACCTGATAATTCAGGATAGCTCGTTCGCTATTGCTAAGTCCTTCATAGGCTTGTCCGGCATAAAAATACCATTCTTCAATACTAATGTTATCGCCGGCAATGTTGATATTGGCACGGACTAAATCTAGTGTATCTTGATAACGCCCCACGGCATTATAGGCTTCAAAGGGTCCAAATTCATACCACAACATTCGCATCGGTAGCCCTAATTGACGCGCCATATCAAATGAAACAGCAGCCTCTTCGAGCATTTCTAGTTCTAGTTGCGCCCATCCTAGATTGAAGTAACTATGAGCCTGATATGCCTCGCCGTTGTCGATTTCTGCTTGCGATGTATCTAAGACCCAACGGGCATTAAATTCTTCATCCCACTAATTGCCGAGAACAGCTTGTAATGCGGATTCTTGTTCATCGGTATAAATGACCATATAATCCCGAACAAAGGGTTTCCAACGCACATCAAAATCGTCATAACTGTAGGTTACATTTTCGCCAGCAGGATAGCCGAGTAAGGGGTCTTGGAAGGAGAACATTTGCGTTGCATCGTCATAGCCGATGAGGACGCGATTATGACTCAGCCAATCTCGATAGAGGTCACTGCCTTCGTAATAAGAATTTTCGACTAAGACAGGAAAGCCTGCTGCTACCAATTGTCGCATCAAATCGACTGTGCCACCGCGCCGTACAATAGCATTCAATCCGCGTGCTTCGGCTTCGGCTGCCATTTCTTCAATCCGAACGCTGGCATCCGCCCCGAAGGTATTCAATTTGCTACGTGCCAAGTCATTATAGGTCTCGACACTGACATCTTGATAATACGAAAGATGAATCGTCATTGCGGCGGCAGAACAACGATTAGTGCCTTGATGTATCCACGAGAACCCGTCTAACATACGGCTCTGTGGAATGCCATCCATATTGGTGAAAATTGTTTCTTGCGCTGCAACAGTGGGAATCAGTAGCCATAATGCGACCCACAACGGCATCCATCGTTTTATATTTAGAACCATAAAACATAACCTCTATCTCTTTTTCTTCAATATCCCGTCGATAGTGGGCAAGTTTAGCGACAAAATCTTACAATACTGTGATATTGACCGATTTGGGGCAAATTTTCAACTCTTTATGTGAAAAAATAAAGTAACATCTGGAAAGAAATCACAAAAAGATGAACCACTAAGGCACAAAGAACACAAAGATTCCTATTCAAAATAATGCTCTGCGTCTCTGTGCCTCTGGGTTACGCATTTTTTGAAAATATAGCGAAGATTGCTTACGTGCTAGAATATCCTAAAATAAGCCCCTTTCGGGGTTTCACTGCGCCTCACACAAAATTGCAAAGTGAGACTCTTAATGAGTTCTTCATCTGCCTCACGCACGCGCAGTTTCACTGCGCCTCACACAAAATTGCAAAGTGAGACAGGCATTAGAGCGTTATCGTAGATAGTTTGTTAAACAAGATTTTATCAGGATAAGTATTATGGGCATTTTGACTCAGCGCAATGTTATGGGCACATTCATTATCATCATTGCTGTGACCTTGTGTACAATATCGGTAGCTTTTGGTTTATTTGGTCAGTGCATCACAACTTATACCAATGAAATGCCGATCTATGATGGCGCAGAATTGGTCGAAAGCGACAGTAGCTTGTTGAATTATCTTGGCTTGGGGACGTTGCGAACAGTTTGGTTTGTCGAAGCTGAGATTGCTACAGTAGAGCAGTGGTATGACATAGCATTGAATGATATGCGGCAGGCTATAAGAGACGCTCAACGCAATGGCGAAACACCGCCACCTCTTTGGGACGCAAATTGGACAGTTGTCGCAGTTGAAGGGGGTTCACAAGTACAGATGCAAGCGGCGTGTTTTTAATAAAATACGGAATCATATCCATTTAAGCACTGGCACAATGTTCTTGATGCCATTCATCAAAGAAGATATAAGCCTCCGCAATGCTAAACACGATTTGCTTGCGGTCATGGTCTGGTGTCACCTTGCTTGTGTAGTCTACAATTTGCTCTTGTAGGGGCGTATCAACGACTAAGGCTACCGGAATATGCGATAAATCAAATTTGTGGTTGATGGTATGATTTTCACGCTGGACGGTGACTATATTGCCTTTGTCAAAACGTTCGACACGGCGAAAATCCATCACGATACCGCGAATGGCATTGATATCAATTGACGCTAATAATTGTGAGGCTGCAATGTACAGTGCCGCAGTTGATTGGGTGGTGACGACAGCATCATAAATCCCGTAGAAAATACAGTTTATTTCATCATAGCGTACAATATAATTATCACCTTTAAGGGTTTGCATACGGTCTCCTAACATCACTCCAACTTCATTATAGGTGTGATATCGTGGTTTACGATACACTTGCTACAAAAGTTTAGAAATCGTGACAAATGTTACACAAATCCTGTGTAGATGATAATCAAACTTAAGCTAATAATCGGGAAAGTAGATGACAATATCAGAAACGCATTTTTTCTCACGTCTTTTACAGGTCACAAAGTATATCTTCATCGTAATAACAGGTGCTTATGCTTTAAGTGGGCTGTTGTTTTTATTGGGACGGGTGATAATTGGCGAGCAATGGGTCGTGATTGCTTTCTTCAATACCTTCGCTCATTTGTTATGGATTCCCTCATTGCTGCTGTTGCCGATGATGCTGCTTATCCGACAGTGGCGTATGGCACTATTGTTGCTGCCCAGTGTGCTGATGTTTTTATTGATTTACGGGAAACAATTTATCGTGGGTAATAACGAAGCACCGCAAAATGCGATTGTGATTACGGTGCTGACGCATAATATTTTCGGGGATAATACGGACACTGAAGCCATCATCAACCTTATTCGTTCTGCGGATGCTGATATTGTGGCAATGCAAGAGGTCAATTATACAATGGCAGAAGCATTTGAACGCCAACTGAGTACAGAATATCCTTATCAGGCGCTACATCCACAAGATGTCTCTGTTCAGGGCATGGTTGTTCTCAGTCGCTTCCCGATTGTTGATGATACTTACTGGCAATATGATTGGTTGCGGACTCCTTTAGCGCACGAGCGGCTGCTTATCGAAGTAAGCGCGGAGCAGTCGATTGTGGTCTATAACTCACATCCTACGCATCCCGGTATGAATGACAGTGCCTTCAATCCGTCGTGGCGTTCGCGTGAATTAGCCGCTATTTACGAGCGAACACAAGCAGAAACACTGCCCATTATCTGGTTAGGCGATTTCAATATGCCGCACTTGTCCGATGATTATCAGCAGATTACGCAAAGTTTTGAGGATGTTTACCAGCGTGTCGGTTGGGGTATGGGTTGGACGTTTCCCGTTACGCTGCGCCTGATACCTCTTTTACGGATTGATTACATCTTCATAAGCCACGAATTTGAAGCGATGGAGAGTGTTCTTTTAGACTCATCGGGTGGCAGTGACCATCTGCCCTTAACAGCGACCATTGCCTTGCCCAATCAATAATATTCTTGCTATTAATCGTCATAGCCATGAGGATGCTTCTTGTGCCAATGCCAGGCGGTTTCGATAATCGTATGCAAATTATCGTAGTCTGGCGACCACCCTAATTCACGCTTGATTTTTGTACTATCCGCAATCAGAGTCGGCAAATCACCAGCCCGTCGTTCGCCTTCTACAATCGGTATCGGATGCTCGGTCACTTTTCGTACTGTTTCGATGACCTCTCGCACGCTATATCCTGTGCCGCTTCCGAGATTATAAGCGCGACTATCACCGTCTTTGATAACCCTAAATGCCAGAATATGCGCTGCGGCTAAATCCAGAACATGCACATAATCTCGAATACAAGTGCCGTCAGGCGTATCATAATCGGTCCCAAAAACAGTGATTTGCTCTCGTTGACCGAGTGCCACTTGCAGCACCAACGGAATCAGGTGCGATTCGGGGTGATGGTCTTCGCCAATATGTCCGTTAGGATGTGCGCCACAGGCATTAAAATAACGGAGGCAACAATATTTCAGCCCATAGATTCTATCCATCCAATGCAGGATACGCTCTGCCCAAAACTTCGTTTCGCCATATACACTACCCGGAATGAGGGGTTCATTTTCATTGATAGGAATCGTTTGTGGGTCATCAAAGAGATTCGCGGTACTCGATAAGATGAAGCGTTTGACATCGTGCAGAGTAGCAAATTCCAAGACATTCATGATAGCCAAGACATTATCATTAAAATATTTGAATGGATTTTCCATACTTTCGCCCACAAGGATATGTGAGGCAAAGTGCATGATGCCTTCAAATTGATGATTCTCGAATAAATTGGCGAGGTCATGCTTATTGAGCAAATCGCCTTGAACCAGTTTTGCGTCTTTATGAACAGCTTGGCGATGCCCTGCCGATAGGTTATCGAAAACCACGACATCAAAACCATCTGCAATCAGCATCTCGACCACATGACTGCCAATATAGCCCGCGCCCCCTGTGACAAGTACCGTCATAATTTGTTTCTGCCTTTCGTTGTCGATGAAAAGTTATGTCACGTAGTATACACACGAACGCCCAATAAACATCAACCGTAAGAATGGGCATTTAAGGAGAATCTGAATCGGTGGATTACAATGTGCAAAACCCTGAGAGGATTTTTTCCATGCAACTCATATCTGTGAATGTATCGCCACCAAAAACCATTGAATACAAAAATCGACTTGTTGAAACGGGTATCTTCAAAGAGCCTGTCGATGGGCGTGTGATATTAATTGGACTCGCAGGGGGGTGACACCTACTGGACTCTACACATAGGCACTCCCCTACGATTTGTAAAAACATACGACCGACTACTTATATTGGCTATCAACAAATTATTGTGACGACAAGGTTGCACGCTACCATCGGTGGGACACGGTTGAGTGGCAGGAATGTTACCAGAGTAGATAATCTGTAACAATTCATTAAATTGATCTCGCCTAGCAATTCCACAGTTATCGTTCGTATAAGTTCCAAAAAGTCCATTGGTCAGAGCATCGACCACAAAATGACGCGGTGAGCTAGAGTCTATTGGATTCAACATAGTAACTTTGTTAAACAAGATTAAAAGAGGAAAGGCAGGTTTTTTCACCTGCCCTTATTACAAATTATGGAGAAATGGTTTCAGATATATATGATGTAGTGGTATGGCGTGCCATGCCTTATAACACAATCATTTACGTCTGATTTCTTTTGACCATTAGTTACCAGCAAGTTCAGGATTGAATATGTTAAGGTCAGCTTCACCTTCGACATAAAGGAAACCAGCTAGACCGCGTTCCAATCGACTGAGGGCATGGTCAACGATAATATATCGTCCCGGATAATCGACGTTGAGTTCCACTATAGCTGCGCCACCGGGCGGTACTATCGTCGTTTGAACATCAGATGACGGTGTTGATGCCAAGGACGCTTGGTCATAAACTCGGTCAAATATCTCGCCGATGATATGGAACGAAGACATAAAGTTAGGACCACCGACACCGAAGAAAATACGAACCGTTTCACCCACATTAGCCCGAAGTGCAAACTCATCCGTCGTTAATGCACCTACCGCTCCGTTGAATACAAAGTACTCAGGATTTTCATCCAATAGTGCTTCATAATCAAAGTCGACATATCCGCTTGCTCCAAAGTCTTGTACCGTATAAATTTCACCTTGCATCAGATAAAATTCACGGTCAACGGGCGGTAAACCACCTTCAGGTTCAACCAAAATCATGCCATACATGCCATTAGCGATATGAGAAGCAACGCTCGGTGTCGCACAATGATAAACGTACAAGCCCGGTTTTAAGGCTGTGAAAGAGAAGCCTGTCTCGCCACCGGGGATAGTTTGTGTGGCAACTGCTCCGCCACCTGGACCTGTTACAACGTGCAAGTCAGTCGAATGAACATTGAGACTATCCGGCATATTGCGAAGGGTTTAATTCAGTTTCATAAAAGATAGACAAATATAAGTAAATATAGTCCTCTGTTTCCTAGAGCGATGATTGTTTGTATTCCAATCAGTTTCCATGTATAATTTGACATCATAA
>JAUZRW010000225.1 GCA_030950085.1 Anaerolineae bacterium | reverse complement strand
CAAAAAAGTCGCAAAATCGCCATAATTACCCTGTAAAATCGTGTTATCTAATAGCAGAATTGCATAGTTGCGAATAGCACCACCACTGCTACTGCCACCGTTATTATCTGCCACTGTGCTATTCAAGAGCGTCAAATTTGCACCGTTGCGGATACCACCACCGCCTATCGCCGCACTATTATTCGATATCGTCACGCCATCCATGACCACCGTACCTGACGCGAGGTAGACTCCGCCGCCATGATTATTCGCACTATTGCTTGTGATTTGCACGCCGTTCAGTGTGACTGTCGGCGAGCTTGCTTGATTGAAGAAGATACCCGCTCCATTGCGCCCCTGATTGCTATCGAAACTGCCGCCTGTGATGCTCAAATTGGGACTGTTGACGAAGAGTCCGCCGCCGAGACCTGTGCTGAGATTTGCCGTATTGTTGGAAAACAGACTATTTGTAATCGTTGTGAATGAATTGCTATTGCTATAGACACCGCCGCCATTGCCCGTGGAGATATTATTGGAAATTGTACTATTTGTGATGATGAGCGTGGCATTGTCGTTGTTGCGGATTCCACCACCCGATGCGCTCGTATTGCCTGTAATCGTGGAATTGATGACTTCCAATGTGCCGCGATTGCGGATTCCGCCGCCGTTTTCAGCCCCGGGATTGCCATTACTGACCGTGATGCCATCCAGCACCAAGCGCCCACCGACATCTACTTTGGCAATGCGGAAGTTTTCAGTTGAACTGCGCGTAATTGTTGCGCCATTCGCACTGTAGAGTGTGATATCCCCCGTAATCACGGGCAAGCCATTCGCCCCGTCGTAATCGCTGTTGTCAATGGTCGTCAAGTCGTATGTGCCATCTATACACAGGGTTTGCGATGTGCCAAGTGTATTAGCATTACTGATAGCCGTACTAAGTGCCACAGTGTCGTTGATAGGAACAGTCGTATCGCAAACGACAGATGGGGATTCTACTGTGATGACAACAATATCACCGCCCGTTGCGCCATCATCGTCTGTCACAGTCAGAATGATGTTATGCACACCGACACTCAAACTGACTTGTGGGTTTACACCAGTCGCAATCACAATGCCGTTTTCACTCCATGCGTAGCTAACAATTGTGCCATCACTATCTGTGCTGAGTGAACCATCTAGTGTGACCAGTTCTGAGCCGCTATTGTCAACATCAATGATATTTTGGTCTAAACCAGCATTGGCGATTGGGAATTCAATAATTTCAACTGTCGCATCAGCTTTCCCAAAGATAAGACCTGTATTATTCCAATCAATTGAATTTGTGCGTATCTGCATTGGATTCTGAAAAACATTGATTGTTTGCCCAGACACAACATCCCAAATGCGAATCGTGCCGTCGCTACTCGAACTGGCTAATTGTGTGTCATCTGGACTCCAAACCAAGGCATCCACAACATCTGTATGTCCAGTAAATGTACTTACATTGCTGAAATCTGCTGCATCCCAGATGTCGATCCTCCCTGACCTATCGCCTGTAGCCAAACGGCTGCCGTCTGAATTCCATGCAACAGAGACCATTGCGACAGTATTTTCATAAGCCAGCCCAGAGAATTGCAATTCTATTGCAGCAACAGTTTCAATAGCGGCAAAATAATTCTCTTTTGCAAAAGCCAATTCACTCCGAGCAGGATTTGGATTCCAAGCAATTGAATTTATTCTGCCGGAGCTTTCTGCAATTAGCGGTTCATAAGTGTTACCATCCCAAATACGCAAAGAAAATTCGTCTAGTCCACTATGTGTCGCGCTGGCTAAGAGACTGCCATCTGGATTCCATGTAACAGATGTAATGATTGCATCATGGGCATCTATACTAGTGAGCAATGGTCCGTCAACATCCCAAATACGGATAATTTGATCGCCACCACCGCTCACAATACGTGTACCATCAGGACTCCATGCTACAGAAATAACAGCCCATTGGATACCTTGGAAATCTTGTAATATTGTACCATTAGTATCCCAAATCCGTAGCAAGCCATCCGAACCACCTCCAACAATCATGTCACCATTAGGACTCCATGCAACGGTTAAAAGTTCATACGGAGGTGATTGGGATACAGTGTTTGCAGGGGTAATAGCAAGACCTATGAGAACAACAGCAATGTTGAGCCATATGAAAGGAAGCATATATCGTTTTGTTGCCTGCGACAGATTCAACATTATAATCACCATCCTTTATTGATAAAAATTGTGGGTAATATTTGGTTTATGTAGTCAAAATATATGTCACCAGGGTTCGTTAAATCTCGTGGGTTCTGACCAAAACGCCAATCAATGTTTTCAAATCCACCCATGCCTAAAGTTCGATAGACCCAATTTAAGAACATATCCGCCGCAGCTTCTTCTAGCTCGACATCATCAATCGTATGGCTTGGGTCAGTAAATATCCAATTTTTTACATGACAAGGATTTTGTTGGAAGTTAGAAACAAACACTCCTACCATTGATGATGTCCCATCGCACGGACCCTCTGCATCAATAGTTCCATTTACAACGTTAAACCATTTTGCGTCCGATCCCCAACCCCGCTCGCCACGATACCAATCAGATACAGTTTCATTAGATGGTAAGGTCCATGTAGTACTCCCAAATATGATTACTCGATTAATACCCTCACCATCAAAAACAATGGCTTGATTCACCAAAGTTGAGAATTGATTGCCGGTTCGATCGATGAATACATGCCCTAACTCATGAACGGCGGTAAATTCCGTGAAGTTGTTAGCTGTACCACAAGTTATTCGGGCAACTAAGGGGGGTGGCAACCGGCTGATACTATCCTCTGTTGTACAAGTCGCAGCACTACCAGACCGAATGAATTTTATCTGAGTCAAGCCGCCAGACATATCAAGCATAACTTGCCTGAAAGCCTCAGTAGCGGAATCACCAGCTATGCTAGTCTGTGTCGCAAGAGCATTGCCGATATTGACAACTCCCGTAAGAATTGCTGCTTGCTGCTCAACCGTCCAAGTGCCTTCCAGTATTATTATACTCGTGCCACATACGTCTCCGTTGAACGTTGGCGCACTTGTAAGTGGCATTGTGGCGATGATGTTACCTCTGACAGAATCGCCTTGCCCTGTGCCAACACCAAATGCACCGCTACCCATACCCCACCAGTTTCCAGTTGCAGTGATGGTGCTAGCTGTGGCTGGTGTAAAGATGCTACTATTATCCTGCAAGCCCCAATTGTTCACAATGCACCCAGAGCTTACATTTGCAGTCACAGAACTATCGTGGTAAATAGCGCCCCCTTGTCCAAGTGCTATATTGTCTTGAATAACCGAATTTTGTATTGTGAGTGAACCAGTACCTGTATTGTAAATTCCGCCACCATTGCCAGTCGCATAGTTTCCAATCACAGCACTGTCTATTAAAGTAAGCGCCCCTGCATTTAGGATTCCGCCGCCATTGCCAACAACATACCCGTTACTAATAATGACATTATCAAGTTTCAAAATACCGGTTGAAGCAATTTCAAAGATTCCAAAAGAGGCTGTACCATTGCTGCGTTCAATAATGGCAGTACCTGACAAACTAGGATTTCGCCGTATAAGAACCTGACCAGTGATTATGGGAAGCCTTTCTGAAATGGCATATGTGTTGTCTGGAAATAGCTCAACAGCAATTAGATTAGCATCCAATTCAGGATCGTATATCGTAGCTAGACAATCAGTTGGATTGAGATCATCAAGCTGCTCAGGTATAATCCCCTCATTATTTGCAGATAATATAGCTTCGCGGATGGTACAAGTTCCATCACTTGTAAATGGCAATGACTCAGTTTCAAAAGTACCGACACTCTGTACAGATTGTGATGCAGCACCACTCGCACCATCCACTACAATCACGTTAAATTGTGGTGGGTCATCGCAAGCAATGCCATTAATCCCCATAGATGACCAATTTGGACTGTGGCTTCTTCTCTGGGCAACAGTTGTCAAGGAATGCACGATTCCCGTTGATAAGCACACAACCAAAATATCTGTCTGCTCAATGTCATCATTGTATTCCCGGCTAAAAACCAGTTGCGTTCCATCTGGTGACCATGAGACAGAACGATCTTCTCCAATAGTGACATCTTGTAAATCGCTCCCATCAACATTAGCTACCCGTATGCCAAAAAACCCTTGGCTAAAATTGTAGGCAATACGTGTATCATCAGGAGATAGTGCCACACTTGATATTCCAAATGTGGCAGGTATAGGCAAGGGCTGTAGATTGCTTCCGTTTGAATTTACAATTGAAATTTGAGGAGGAGCACCAGGTGAAACCGACACAAAAACAATTTGGCTGCCATCTGATGACCAAGTGGGGGAGTATATATTAGTAGTAGTGTTTAGAATTTCTTGAACCAAAGCCCCCTGTGTTAAGTCTATAGTATATATATCACTATCCCCATCTCGGAAAGACGAGAAAACTATATTTGCTCCATCGGGTGACCACATTGGATGAATATCACTTACCCCATTGAAAGTTAGTTGTGTTATGATGCCTGTAGAAATTTCGACAACAAATATTTCCCAATCCCCATCTCGGAAAGACGAGAAGGCGATTTGTGTTCCATCAGGTGACAAGCTAGGATCTTGGTCAGCAAAATTATTATTGGTCAGTCGAATTTGATTATTCCCATCGGAATCCATCAGATATAGCTCGCCAGAAAGATCCAGCAAGTCTCGCTCTGAGACAAAAGCTATTTGGCTCATTGTTGAGGCAATTGCTTGCACTGAGGCAGAACTAAACTGATAATTGAAATGAATTGGGGGTGTCTCATTTATTCTCGTTTCGAATTCGCTCTGTGGAATTAGAAGTTCAATGTGAGATATTTGCAAAGACGACATTCCCCTTCCTTCCAAAATCACCGTTTCCATAGTTTGAATTGGGATGTTTTCGACCAATATTATCTCAGACTCATCCACAAAGACTTTGACTGTTCCATTAAGAACTGACAATCTCATCCTGTGCCAGACATTGGAGCTATCCATCTCTATGGCAGCCCTAGCAAGAATTTGTCCATTACGTGACAATTCGACATTACCTAAACTGTCAATTGAAGTCAGATATGTTTCAGAAGCACTATTCCTCATCCCAGTTACAAACGTTCCACTTAAAATCTGGAAAGATACTTGTAACGCAAAATCCTGAAAATGTCCTAATAACAGGTTGGCTGTTGAATCAGCATTTTGTAATCTAAGCACATTCTGAATACCATTCTGGGTTACTGACCATGCGTTATCCAATAACCACAAATCGCCAGCAACTGAAAATTCGTCAGAAAAATATACGGCTAATGCTGGCTCTACTGGATAAGTTTCTGGATTTATTTCTTCAACGATACTCGGTTGTGTTTCTACAATCGGAGAGGCTGGTGTACTGGTTGCAATGCTGCTCTCCCGTACCCAAAATCGTATATTATCGACCAGTGCGGTGTTGACTTGCTGCCCTGAATTGCTCGCTTGTTCGGGGAAAGTCACATTAAAAGCAACTTGTCCAGCATTGAGCAAGGGTACTGTATCACGAATAGCCATCACGTCTACGCTGTCAATTGCCACACGCAATGTATCGCCGATTGCCGAAAAACGCACATGCCGCCACTGGTCAGCTAAGGCAGGCGTGACATTGCTACTTGCCAGCAAAATTGCGCCACGAGTGAGGTCAACTTGCCCGTCGGGACGCAACGACAGCGTGTAATTATCCGCTTCAGTTTGGCGCAAATAGAAATTGACTGTGCCTCTTTGCGTCTGAACTAGCATTTCGACGGCGATATCGTCATAAACAGCACCATTTGAGCTAACGGGAGCATCGCTATTGGTCACTTGCAGCGCGAAACCTTGTTCCTGTGCCGCGAGTCCCCAACCTAAACCGAGATTCCAGCGCGATGTGTCTTCTGTGTGGAATGCCTCGCTCAAAATAGCTACCAGTGGCGGTTCGGGCAGCAATGGCGCGGACTCGATTGTTGGCAATACAATTTCTGTCGATTCAGCGATTGGCGTAGCGCTTGGCAATACGATTTCCGTACTTTCGGCACTTGGCTCAGATGCAGGGGTATCTGTTGGCAAAATCGCTTCGCTTGGCTCAGGTGGCACTGTTGCTATTTCGACTGTTGGGAGTATCTCTGTTGCAGCAATGAACGTCGCCATGGCAGGCGGTTCAAGTGTTAGGGCTTCTGTAGTCGGGGGGGGGGGGTAATGTTGCTGTTGGTTCTTGTGCTAATAGCGATGGTTGAATAGTTAATAAGGCTAAATATCCTAACCATAGACTAGCTGCCATGTAACGTCGCATTAAGTTTATCCCCTCTTAAAAACAGACATATTCACTAATTTTC
>JAUZRW010000224.1 GCA_030950085.1 Anaerolineae bacterium | reverse complement strand
TTCGTACTCGTCTCGGTGCTGAAACTTTCTGTGATATTCGCAGTTATATCTCAACTGCCCGTAAACAGGGGCAAAATGTCATCCAAGTTATTTATGAGGCTCTGCTTGGACGACCCTTTATACCTACCTGAGCAGTTACTAATTGTATTTGATATATCGCCAAGTGAATTTGCTACTTTTCCAGAAGATGAACAAATGCAGTTGAATAAGTTCATCTCTAAGGTTTTAGAAGGAGAAATCTGATGTCCAAAATGAACTCTCAACAAGATAAATCTTCACTTGAGAATTATCAAAATATAATCTTACAAGGTGATAGTTGGGAGTTAGTAGATGTATTGCCTGAACAATCTGTCCAAATGATTGTGACAAGCCCACCGTACTTTCAGCAAAGAAAGTATATCAAGAAAGATACTGACGGTTCGCTAGAATTTGGGCGAGAAGCAACGGTACAAGAATATGTCACCAAGCTGGTTTTGCTTTTCCAAAAACTAAAACTGGTTCTAAAAGATAATGGAACAATATGGCTGAATCTGGGTGATAAATATCTTGATAATCAATTGCTAGGTGTTCCATGGCGAGTTGCGCTTGCCTTGCAAGATGATGGCTGGCTCTTACGGAGCGAAATCATTTGGTACAAGCCGAATGCAATGCCTTCATCGGTTAAAAATCGCCCGACAACTGACCATGAACATATTTTCCTACTGGCAAAATCAAAAGATTATTACTATAACGCGGATGCCATACGTGAACAGCATGTGACGTTTTCAACTAAATCAAAAATGAAGGGAGGGCGTAATCACTTTGGCAAGCGAGACGGTACGCCTGAAAATGGTAAAAATAAAGGTGATTCCAATCTGCATGATGGGCGCTGGGACCAAGCGTTCCACCCACTTGGGCGCAATAAACGTACAGTATGGGAAATTCCAGTCGGCAAGTTCCGAGATGCCCATTTTGCCGTATTTCCTGAACGACTAATTGAAAATTGCATCCTTGCCGGAAGTACCGAAGAAGATATTGTGCTTGACCCATTTATGGGTGCAGGTACGACAGCGTTAGTTGCAAAGCGTCATAGTCGGCACTACATTGGAATAGAACTTGTTGCAGCATATATTAAAATGGCTGAAGAACGCATCCAAAAGGTACAAATGCAACTGCTATAAAAGGCATAAATCCTGCGACACCCTGTCATAATTTCCCGATATACTTAGATTATTACGAGCATACACTAGGAGATTCTATGGGCAATGTGGTGTTGTATATTGCGGCTAGTTTGGATGGTTATATCGCAACCGAAGATGGTGGCGTTGCTTGGCTAGATGCCTTCAATGACACAGGCGATGACTTCGGTTATGCTGATTTTGTAGCAAACGTCGGCACAGTGATTATGGGTGCTAAAACGTATCGCCAAGTGCTTGATTTTGGCACATGGGTCTACAAAGATTTTGTGTCGTATATTGTCACAAGCCAAGCCCTCGCTGAACATTCTGATGATGTTCGCAAAGCAGATAGTGACTTCAAGAAACTCGTGCAGAAGATTAAGTCCGAATCCGACAAAGACATCTTCTTCATCGGTGGCGCACAACTCAGTAAAGCCTTCATTGAACAAGACCTCATTGACCTGTATCAGATTTTCATCATGCCTGTCATGCTTGGTAAAGGCATTCGACTATTTCTCGATTTGGATACTGTACAAAATGTGACTCTGGTAGAATCGAAAGCGTATCCATCAGGCGTTGTCGAGTTACAATATCAGGTGAAGCACAAAAAAGATTAGTTCTGTAAAATCAGGCACTTGATAATCGAATCATTTGGAGTTTATGCCATGCCTGAAATCAAGATTAATCACCTCGCAATTGTGGTCGAAAATATTGAAGACTCGCTGACTTTTTGGCGTGATGCGCTTGGCTTGCCAATGGGTGAAGTCCAAGAAGTCGCGCAAGAGCAGGTCAAAATCGCATTTTTGGAAGTGGGCGAATCGCATGTTGAATTGGTGCAGCCGACAACCGAATCGAGTGGCATTGCCAAGTATCTAGCGAAAAAAGGCGCAGGAATGCACCACGTTTGCTTTGAAGTTGATGATATTATAGCCACATTGCAGCAGATGGCAGAAAAAGGAATCGAACTCATAAACGAGACTCCCCGTGAGCGCGACGGGCGCAAATATGCTTTCATCCACCCCAAAAGTACCAGCGGTGTGTTAGTCGAACTCTACGAGATTTTGCCCGACTGATTGAGATTTTGATAGATAATTCGCTGTGTAGAAATATGATTCATTATAAAATGCAGTCACAATCTTTTACAAAAAATAGGAATGACTATCAAATGATGAAGAGAATGATATTGTGGATGTTGTCTTTGTTAGGCATTGTCGGTATTGTGGCTGCCCAAACATCTTGCCCTGAGTTTGTGTTGGATGCTATTTCAGTGATGAGCAATGAATGTGCGGATGTTGCCCGTAATCAGGCGTGTTATGGCAATGGGACGATTGATGTCATTCCACTAGCAGGCGCTACACTCGGTGAATTCGATAGCCGTGGCGACCAAATATCTATCATTGATATTGACACGCTTATCTTATCGGAACTGGATGAGGCTTTGAAGGCATGGGGTATCGCCCTTTTATCGGTACAAGCTAATTTGCCCGCGAATCATCCCTCTCAATGGCGATTGGACATATATACCGGGTGACATTGAAACATCAAGTGGGTGTCTACCACAGATAGCCCAAGCAATGCAAGATAACCCCACAGAGGAAACAACCAACTTCCTTGATTTCGGTGGTGAAGATTTTGACTTTGAAACATGGCTTGGGTCTTCTTCGGACGGTTTTTTTGTAGATGGGGTTCTCGAATCATCTACATTGAATCAATATATCTATACAGTATCAATAGAAGGTTCAGCCATTTCATATGGAATGACCTTCATGTCAGAAGCATTTATCGAAGGGCAAATGATGATAGACTATACTGGAGTTGGCATGGATTGTGTTATCACAGTTCATTTCAATGTGGCTCTTGAAGAATAAAACATAAGATAGTCGTATCATCTCAATAAATAGGGGAAAGTTAAGCCATCTGCCATGAAGAATCAAGATCAAGTAGTTGAGCCTGAGCATGTATCAAGTCAGGAAGCGGCAGAATCTTCTTGAAGCCCGAA
>JAUZRW010000223.1 GCA_030950085.1 Anaerolineae bacterium | reverse complement strand
TTCGTACTCGTCTCGGTGCTGAAACTTTCTGTGATATTCGCAGTTATATCTCAACTGCCCGTAAACAGGGGCAAAATGTCATCCAAGTTATTTATGAGGCTCTGCTTGGACGACCCTTTATACCTACCTGAGCAGTTACCTATCATCAAGGTATTTTAGAGTATCGTCTTAACCAAAAATGAGGAAAGCCATGCTGGATGTACCCAAAACATTTATGGATTATGTACAGTTTCACGAACGAGTATGGGGCAATGAACAATATCCTAATCGACCTCAATTGCAAGAAATTCTTGATGCGTCAGTAGTGGTTTTCTGGCAAGATATTGGCATGGAAAATCTGCAAAATCGACGCTTTCAGGTGACATTGCATGACCAGTTGGATGAGGTGGAAGTGTTCATCTCGAAGGCATTACAACGTAGCCATAATGACTATCTTGAAAAGCGGATTCATCGCGTTTACAAAAATAGCGTGCGAGTCAATATTAAGCACATTCGGATTGAGTTTGAGGAATCTGATAGCCAAGAAACCCTCGTTCATAAAAAAGAAGATGATGATAATGGGGCGTGAGTGATGCCCCATTATTGTTATTTTGATTTACCTCAATTGCATCATGTAAAAATGCGATTTGCTCGTCTACGGATAAAGATTATGCAGGTTGAACTTTCCGTTTGCGATAAGCCATCCATTCTTGCACGGTAATTGGCACGCGATATACTGCCACAGCAATCATAGCACACCACAAAGGTAGTAACGTGATTACGGCATTATCGCCATGCCACAACACTGATACCAATCCAGCAGCAAGCGCCAAAATCATCGCGGCACGGATACGCCGAATATCAAGTGTGTAAGTGTCTAAATCAGGAACAGAGGTAATTTTTCGTGTGGCAGCAATTGTCAGGAAAAAACCAGCACTCACGATAGTCACAGCCACGATGTACGCACTTGCCAAACCTTGTGTTTCTGGAAAGCCGCGAAATTGTACCCATAGTATCACCATCACACTAGCAAGCCCTGAAAATGCTAAATGTCTTCGCAAGGGGTTCACCATGATACCATCTAAGAACAGCGCGGCAATCGGGATGAGTGCGATGACCCAATTATCAAAGAAAACTGCCATAGCAATCCCCACCAAGACCAATACCGAGTCGCTTATTCGTAATGGGAGACCAATAATACGGCTAACTATTCGCGTGGATGCTAAAATTAACCCCATCGAGAGCCAACCCAACTGCGGAATAGGTCTTGCCGATGATGAATCCGTAAAGTAGAGCAAGGCTAACCAGACCAGCACTACTGCGACAAATGCTGACCAATCGTGGTCAGGGTCAATTTCACGCGCCAATGCCCATGTTATAAAAGTTGCAAATGCGGTGACAAATAAGGCAGAGAGCGCATTGGAAAATCCCATATCTGTGATGAATGCAGCAACAAAGGCAACAATGCCTGATACAAGCATCAAAATAGAGATAATGCGATTTGTCCTAAAACGAAGGTCAACTGGACGACCTAAATGTGAAAATTGATACATCTTATGCGGCTTCATAACTTGTTTTATCTCTTATAGCAGGTTAAAAGTGCCGCTAGTGTAACAGATTTTGTTTAGCGTGGGATGCTGGATTAAAAAGCCCCTTTCGGGGTTTCATCGCACCTCACACAAAATTGCACTGTGATCGAGAGTCTATAGGGGCATGATGGCTACTTTGTTAAACGAGTGTTTGTAGATTTTCAAATCTGTTTTAAGGCTATTGCCTAATGAAATTTTCTTTTTTGCCTTTAATATCCTAATTCAAAAAATAAAAGCCCTTCTAATCAAGATTAATTTAGGTTAAACTGTGAACAATACTCTATATTAGTAGGAGGAATCGTTAGGTTAATCATGATACAACAATTCAAAGACTTCGTATTTAATCGAGAGAACCGGGGCAAAATTACACTCTGGGTAGTAGGTTGCCTGATTCTTGGCTATTTGGTGGTTGGAGTCGGTCAGTTTGTGGTGCTTGGCTTCCCAGATAACCCACCTGTTGAGTATACTGTACAGTGGGATTCGCCACGCACAGAAGAGTTGTGGAATCGCGCTTGTCGTGATTGTCATTCTAACGAAACGGTATGGCCTTGGTACAGCTATGTTGCGCCGACGTCCATGCTAGTGGTTTACCATGTCAACGAGGGACGTGAGAGCCTAAATGTCTCAACAGATGATGTTGGCGAAGCCTCTGACGTTGGATCACAAATCAGAAAGGACAAGATGCCACCTGAGCAGTATATTTGGTTGCATCCTACAGCACAGTTAACGGATGCAGAAAAAGATGAACTGATTATGGGCTTATTAACCACATTCCGTTGATGCTGCTGCGATAAGTGTAAGAATGAATTGTGAATCGGGGGCAGATGCTATGCTCCCGATTTTTATTCTATGTACAACGTATCGCCTGCTTGGACAGTGAAAGACTCGGCATTATGGGCTAAGAGGGCATAGTAGCCACGAACACCATTGCTGAGGAATTGCAATGTCGCTTTAATATCTTCCTGACACTGCGGCACGACTAGGCAAAATTCACTGAATGGGCGGCAGGGCGGCGCAGGAATAACCGCCAACAATTCGATTATCTCTTCTTCATGCTTGATGAAATAACGTTCTGCACTGGCAAATGTCGCTAATTCTACCTCAGCATCCACAATGATATTTTCACCTGCGATGCCGTCTGTCAGGTGGTCGCCAAAACGCTTTCGCATCGCATCGTAATTTTGTAAAAATCCAATCGAGATATTGTTATCGCCACGATTGCGTGAACCTTGATGCTTGACATGATGCACATCAATAATTTTTTCGCCTGAGCCTGTAATGCCGATAATGCCATCGGGCATGAGGCGGATTTTCTCGACAGTCAGGAGTGGTTCAGGATTGTAACGGCGATTCGGCTCAACACCTTCTTTGAGTGATTCGCGTTGGATTTGTACGAATTGGATAGTGCCGATTTTTTGCATTGAGTCTCCCTAATACCTGATAAGCGAACAAGAGAAAGCGTAACACAAAGCAACGGAGAATCAGAGGCGCAGAGCAATTTCTGACTGTGAATGTCTTGTGATACGACAGGTTAGAAAATAATATACACGATTTGCCCTGAATAACCTCAATCTTGAGGCTAGTTTTATATAGCGAATTGTATTTGTTCTGTTTCGGGATAGAATCTGGTATGCTTGGGGAAGAATGAAATAACTTGTTGCTTGGGAGGTGAATAATGACGTTCGAGCGTATTACAGTTGACTTCAATAAAATGGGCGGTGTCCCTTGTATCCGAGAATTGCGGATGCCTGTTGCAACTGTGGTGAACAAAGTTGCTGCTGGTATGACAGAAGATGAAATTTTGGAGGATTTTCCAGAACTTGAACGAGAAGATATTCGTGAAGCCTTACGATATGCTGCTGCTGTGTTGAATGAGCGCCACTTGCCGTTGATGAAACCGTGAAGTTTCTAATAGATCATAACTTGTCTGCAAAAGTGGCAGATGGACTTCAAGAATTAGGACATGATGCTGTTCCTGTTTCAGCATATGATATGAGCAGAGCCGATGACGATATTATCTTTGACCGAGCCGCCGCCGAGGACAGAGTGATTGTATCTTCTGATACAGACTTTGGGATGTTATTAGCGATACGCCAGAGCAAGAAACCATCCATTATTTTGCTGAGACTATTTGGTACGATGCAGCGTGCATCTGAACAAGTTGCTTTGATTGATAATAATTTGCCGAATATCAAGGTTCACTTAGACGCTGGGTGTATTGTTGTTATTGAACCGTCCCGTATTCGTATTCGATTATTGCCTATTGGCAGCAATGTGGAGTAGATTGCTTATGATTTCACATCGCAATCAAGCACATACACGAGTTCCCTTTCGAATGGAATCCGATATGCTTAGGGAAAATCTGCCTATCAACAACTATCCGAATATGATAGAGCATTTGTCGTACTTAGAGCAAAAACAAATAGTGCGACGCTTTGTGGATTAAGCGAGATTCAGCGCGTCCCATCAGTTCAATAATTCATCTAGCATTTTTTTGAGATTCTTGTTTTTACCTGATTCCCACGCCTTTTCCCGTTCCCCTGCCTTAATTGACGCTTCAAGTTGTAGCACAAGGTCATCAGCATCATCTTGAATCTGCTCCGAATTATCGGGGCAATAGATTAAGAAAGCCGCGAGTTCTAGGGCGTGAGTATAATCTTGCTTATCCTTATAGGCACGCGCAA
Source organism: Anaerolineae bacterium (assembly GCA_030950085.1). Lineage (GTDB taxonomy): Bacteria > Chloroflexota > Anaerolineae > Aggregatilineales > Phototrophicaceae > JAUZRW01. The sequence goes on along the minus strand of JAUZRW010000223.1, from coordinate 43,098 downwards.
TTCGTAGCAATGTATGGAACATCTCGGCACTATTTTTCTGATTGCGTTGTACTTGCAGTAAGCCTTTGAGCATTTCTAAAGATGATGAGGCGATTACCTTTTTGCTTTTGGTTGTTTGAACGCGGACTGACCCTGCCATTGCCCAATCTTTACCAATCTCACGCGAGAGATTCAAACTATCTTGATAAAGTTTTTTAGCATCATCTTGGTCGCCCAATTCATAAGCCACATCACCGAGACGACTCAAGGCACGGACAATTCCATGCTTATTGTCAGCCTCTCGATACAGTTCCAGACTTTTTGTATAGAGTTCACGCGCTTTATCAAAGTCATCCAGCACAAGTGCGACTTCTCCTAGATGACTCATTGAGGTGGCAACTCCCACTTTATCCCCTAATTCTTCCATGAACCGAAGACATTCACTATAGAGTGACCGTGCTGTTTCATAGTCACCAAAACCGAGATGAGACTCGGCAGTGCGTTGCCGTAAATGCACATTTTTACGCTGTTTCTCTTCGGGTGTGAGGTCTAAGTCGTTGACAAGTTGACGTGCGCGACGGAAGTAATCAATAGCCTCATGATAACCGCCTGTGCGTAAGGTTTGTTCGCCTGCTAGTGTCACATAGCGTTCTTCTTTAGCACTATCGCCTGCGCTACCCCAATGATGAGCTAAAGCACTAAATTGTGTATTATCATCTTGACCATAGCGAGTTTCGATATTTTCTGCGATACGGCGATGTAATTCTTTACGACGCTCTTCGCTTGCGAGACCCATGATAGCGACACGCAATTTATCGTGAGCAAAGCGACAGACAGTCCCTTCGACTTCTAAGACAGCCGCATTGACACAATTTGCCAGCCAATGTTGAATGTCAATTTCTGTATTGATGCGTTTGAGGAGTTCAATATCAAAATCGTGTCCCATAACAGCCGCATATTGGAGTAATTGCTGACTCGCTTCGTCGAGGCGGTTGAGACGGCGTTGTACAGCACTTTGGATACCACCAGCAAAAATTTGTACCGGTAGAGTCATGCGTCCGATTTGTTCCAGATTACCGACGGTTTCTGCTAAGGCACGAACGACTTCTACCACAAAGAAAACATTGCCTTCTGTTTCGCGTTGGAGTAGGTCAAGGACTTGAGGTGTGCGTCCGGCATCACCTAACATAGCCGCGCTCAATTCTGCAATGGCAGCTTCATCAAGGCGTTGTAATTTGAGCATTTGCATATCAGGAATCTGCTGATACAAGTCCGGTTGTTCATCATCTCGATAACTGCCAATGACCAGAACGGGTATACTGTTCAAGCTATTTGTGAACTGTGTGAGGGCTGCTAGGCTTTCGCTCCCTGCCCAATGCAAATCTTCAAAGAGCATGACGAAGGGACGGTTTTGCTGCCGCAAGATTCGTTCTAGGAGCATTAGCATTTGTGATTGCATTTCATCGGGCTTAATGAACTTTGCCTCAATTTGTGAGACATCGCGTCCAATGAGGGTGTCAATATCAGAGATGAAATTTTTGAGCAGGGCAACTTCGCTATCACTGAGATTCTCATCCAACAAACATAACCAACGTAATGCCATTTGCCACATTTGGAATGGGCGGCTGCCGACTTCTACAGCTTGCCCACGCACAACATGAGCGCCTTTAACTAATGCCAAAGTTCGCAGTTCATCTATCATGCGTGACTTGCCGACACCACTTTCACCAGCTAATAACCACGCCGCACTTTCACCATCAACCGCTTGATTAAGTGAATGGGTCAATTCTCTCATTTCAGTATCACGCCCGACAAAACGTGCTGCCTGTAGAAAACTTTCGCGGATAGCTTTGGTTTCTAATAAGTTGGGGGCAGCACTGACTTGATTCAGCTTATCAATGACTTCTTGTGCTGTTTGGTAACGCGCATCGGGGTCTTTTTGCAATAACTGATTAAAAATAGTTGCCAATTCTAGACTCACATCTAATGCGTCAACATCAGGAATTTCCATTAAAATCTGATTGATGAGTACAGCCGATTCAGCAAGATTGAATGGATGTTCTCCGGCAATCATTTCATAGCCCATCATGCCGACAGCATACAAATCTGCGGTGATACTTCCATGAACACCCGTGAGAACTTCAGGAGCCATATATGCGAGTGTTCCGGCTGTCAAATCTTCGGTGGCATCTTGATTGCGTTCGTGCATCATTGACAAACCGAAATCAAGCACTTTGACAGTGCCATCTTGAACAAGCACATTCGCAGGTTTCAAATCGCGGTGGACAATGCCACGCCGATGCAAGTATGCGAGGGCATATAACATTTGCATCAAATAGCCCATGCGCTCCGAGATTGTTAAATGAGCCGCAGCTTGCGTAATTGTTTGTGGTGTTGGCAGCAGTTCCATTGTGAAATAAGGTTGCTGCTCGTCGTCGAAACCATAGTCGAGGACAGTGATAATATTTGGGTGTCGTAATGATGCCGATAATTTGAATTCACGCGCTAAGGCGATGCGAAAATCGGCGGCTTGGGTGCTGTCTTCAATATCCAAGTTATGCACATCGGTCAACACTCGTTTGAGAGCAACTTCACGTCCATACAAGCGGTCTGTCGCACGGTAAACAGTCCCCATCCCACCTTGTCCGAGAGGGGCATGTAAAATATACCGATTGCTGATTCGATAGATTGATGATTCAGTTCCCATGCGTGTGTTTCTCCAAGTTTTCAGCCGATTGTGGGCTTATAACAATTCGGTGAGGATAATTACACTCTGCCGAGAAAGTCTTCAATTTTAGCCAGTAGACGTGGGAATTTGACAGGCTTACTTTCGTATTCATCACAGCCCGCCGCCAGTGCTTTTTCACGGTCTCCGGCAATGGCGTGGGCAGTGAGCGCGATAACGGGGATAACTTTGGCAACATCATCCGCTTTAATCTGACGAGTTGCTTCCCAGCCATCCATAATCGGCAAACTCATATCCATCAGAATCAAATCGGGCTGGTCACTTTTCGCCAAACTGACTCCTGTCGCGCCATCCGTGGCAATAATCACGTCATAACCTCGTCGTTCCAGACGACGTGATAACATATCCAGATTCATTTCATTATCTTCTACGACAAGAATTTTAGCCATCTAGTCCATCCTTGTTGAACAAAGTTATTATGTTGACCCCAATAGACAGTATCTTACGGGGTAAGTTTGTGTGAGGCACGATGAAACCCTAAAAAGGGTTTTTTGATTTATTAGTCACCAAGTTCGGTTTTGATATTGCCAAGCTCTGTTTGAATTGTATCAAGGTGTAGTTGTAATGCGTCTTCCACACTACCTGCTTTAAGTGATTCAACGGCACTTTCAATTGTGTTGAGGTGAACTTTGACTTTGCCAACATCAATCCGACCTCGATTCTTGCTCAAACTGGCTCCGACCCGTGCTTTGAGCAGTACAGGATTGAACGGTTTGAACAAGTAATCTTCTGCACCTAGTTCGATACAGCGCACCACGCTATCAAGATCATCAACGGCTGAAATCATGATAACGGGTAAACTCTGGGTGTGGGTATCTGACTTGATACGTTCTAATACATCATAGCCACTGATGTTGGGCATCATAATATCGAGCAGTACCAAGTTGTAGTTTTTGTCTTTCACCATATTGAGGGCTTGTTCACCATCTTCGGCAACCTCAACCTCATAGCCCTGTCGTCGCAAGCGCCGTGATAACATATCACGGTTCATTTCATTGTCATCTACAACTAAAATAACGGCATTTTCATCCGCCATGCTTGACTCCTCATAATTGAAAGGATGATAAATCCTTCATTCAGCGAGCTATATTATACCGCTATACCGCCATAATTATAACAAAAAACCCATAAGATGTACTGTACTAGTCGTTATGCCAACGTTCCAAACATTATGGAATAGAAAATGCCCCCCAATTTAATGAATGCTCTAAAATTTGGCGATTATCACTATCCTGTAATTGTAGATACCAACGAGCAGAATCGAGTAAGGCATCTTGGGGGATAAGACCAATGAGTTCGGCATGGTGGATGCTGACTCCATAGCGATGTGCCTCGCTGCGAATCATCTCAACGACACGAAAAATGGGTGTGCGACGATAATCTGTTAGATTCATGCTGACTTGTGCTTGACCTTGAACGAGCAACCCTAGCGCCTTCACACCGGCAAGTCCCCCACTCGAATAACGGATTGCTTTGGCGATATGCTGTGCAATGGTGACATCCGCAGTAGTGAGATAAATGTTAAAGGCAATTAATGGTTTCCGCGCACCGATAACAACGGCACCCGCTTTGCCGATTGTTGTCGAGCCAAAATCTGGTTGACGCTCTATCTGTGTAATCGTTTCTTTGAGACCTTCGTATTGCCCACGCCGTATAGTTGCCAGATTGCGTCGTTCAGGATGAAGAGCGGCTGCTTCATATAGATAGACGGGTAATTTCAGTTCTTCACCGACACGTTGCCCTAATTGACGGGCGAAGGCGACACAATCCGCTAGTGTCATATCTTTTAGCGGCACAAAAGGAATCACATCCGCAGCACCTAGACGGGGATGCACCCCTTGATGTTGTTCCATATCAATCAGTTCAGAAGCAGTTTTAATGGCAGCAAAGGCAGCTTCAACAACAGGCAACGGTTCGCCAGCAAATGTCACTACTGTTCGGTTGTGGTCGGTGTCACTTGTATGATGGAGCAGGTTTATGCCAGCGATGCTTTGAATGGATTGTAAAATGGCATTAATCGTTTTCTGATTGCGTCCCTCCGAGAAATTGGGAACACATTCCATAATGGGTGGCATATTATTTCCTCATGTTTGTACTGTCATTATTATAACGGTGTAATTGGCTATCATCTGTTGAGGTACAATTGACATCATGTGATAGGGCGAAACTTGCGGAATAGGATTTGTTTTTAGCGAGATTTCCTTGTTGTGTGGTGTTGGTAATTGAACAGCCCACGCGGTAAACTCATCTCTAATAAGGTCATTCATCCAATGAATGGAAGGAATATAACAGATGACAAAGTATATTGGGATATTAACGGCTGGCGGTGATAGTCCGGGTTTGAATGCGGCGATTCGCGGAGTCGGTAAAGCCGCGATGAATACACATGGTTTCAAACTTATTGGCTTCCGCGATGGTTTTCGGGGTCTGATGGAGAATCGAACGGTGCGTTTAGATGGTGGCGCGTTATCAGGCATTTTGACAGTCGGTGGCACGATTCTTGGGACGAGTCGGGATAAGCCAACGAAAATGCCGATTGGTGGCAAGAATAAAGATATGACTGATTTGGTGGTCGAAAATTGCCGTAAGCATCATTTGGATGTGCTGGTTTGTATAGGTGGTGGCGGTACAGCGAAAAATGCCTATGGCTTGATGCAAAAAGGTGTTAATGTAATCACCTTGCCCAAAACAATTGATAATGATGTCGCTTGTACGGATGTGACCTTTGGTTTTGATACCGCCTTGTCGATTGCTACCGATGCCCTTGACCGTTTGCATAGTACGGCGCACAGTCACCATCGTATTATCGTGCTGGAGGTCATGGGGCATAATACAGGTTGGCTGGCATTGGGTTCAGGTATTTCTGGTGGGGCGGATGTCATCTTAATCCCTGAGATTCCTTACGATATGGATGTTGTCTCAGAGGCTATCATGAAGCGTTTCCGTAGCGGGAGTCGCTTTAGCATTGTGGCGGTTTCCGAAGGCGCGATGTCGAAGGAGATATTCAAGCAGTTACAAGCCGTAAAAACCAAACTGGAAAAAACAGAAGACAAAAAAGAGCGCAAAAAACTTAAGGCAAAACGGTCTGAACTGGAAACGATACGGTCTGAAAGTACGCATAAACTGACCCGTGAACTAGAAGCACGGACACACTTAGAATCACGGGTGACGATTTTGGGTCATTTACAACGCGGTGGAATTCCATCTGCTGCTGACCGCTTACTCGCTACTCGTCTAGGAACAGCTTGTGCTGATTTCATCAGTGAGGGGCGCTATGGCATTATGGTTGCTGCACGCGGCGATGGTGTTGAGGCTGTGCCACTGGAAAAAGTGGTTGGCAACCGTAAAAATATCCCACTTGACCATCCATGGATAAAGACAGCGCGTGATTTAGGCATTTGTCTGGGCGATAAGTAAACCCCACACTGTCTTAAGTTACGACGTTAGGGAAAATCATTTTATTCGTAGGGGCGACCACACAGGCTTCGCTCCCATCTAACTGAGCATCAAGCGTGGGTCTTCCATATATGCTGTGAGTGTTTGCAAAAATTGTGCGCCGCGTGCGCCATCAACAGCGCGATGGTCACAAGATAGGCTCAGTGTCATGATATGATTTTCGGTAACTTGTCCCTCAACCATCTCTAATCGTGGCTGAATATTGCCTATCGCTAGAATGGCTACTTGTGGCGGATTAACGATGGCGCTAAATTCATTGATACCAAACATACCCAAATTACTAATCGTGAAGGTGCCATCTGCCATATCCACGGGTTGAAGTTTGTTCTCATTTGCTCGTTGTACCAATTCTTGTCGCCGTTGGGCAATCTCTGTGACCGAGAGTTTATCCGCATGATGAATCACTGGAACGAGTAAGCCTTCATCAATAGCGATTGCTAGACCAATATTGATGGCATCGTTAGCTAATATCCTCTCATTTTGGTAGTGGCCATTGAGTCGGGAATGCTGTCGGAGTGCCATTGCACAGGTTTTGACCAGTAAATCGGTATAGGTAATAGTAGCGATATTTCGCTGCTTAAGCACACTACGCCAATCTATGAGCGCATCAACTAGAACATCACGCTTGAGATAAAAGTGTGGGACATTGCGCCAACTTTCGGTCATGCGCTTTGCCATCACCTGCCACAACCGACTTGTTTTAATGACCTGAGAATCGGCTTTTTCCAGTATTATTTCTGCTTCAGTTGACGGCATATAGTCCAGCACATCTTGAGCCAGCACTGCGCCACCGGGACCCGAACCGACAATGGTTGTTAAATCATAGCCTTTTTCAGATGCGAGTTGGCGTGCTTTTGGGGAAGCCGGTAGTAGCCGATAGTGGTTAGTCTCTAAAGTGGGTGTTTGCAAATAGGCTTCAACATCTGCTTTGGTGATACGTTCACCATTATTCGTCGCAACATCCGCAATATTGATATTATGCTCGGCTATCATACGTGCCGCAACCGGACTAACCCCACTCGAATTAGCAACTTTTTCAGGCGATGTTATCTGTATTGCAACAGGTTCAACTTTGGCAGTGGATGGCAAATCATCTAGTGTTTCATCAGCATAAAGGATATAAGCGACAGCTTCACCGACAGGGACATCATCGCCCGGATTTGCCCGAAAGCTAACGAGCGTTCCGCTTACGGGGGCTTCAATTTCTACTGTAATTTTATCAGTTTCAATTTCCATGATGAGGTCGCCCTGTTGCACAGAATCGCCTTCATCTTTTAGCCATGCGAGGAGTAAGCCACTTTCTTGTGCCATTCCTAACGCAGGCATGATTACTTTTTTGGGCATCACAAGTTCTTTCTAGGTTTGACTACAGAGTAATTTTGCGAATTGTGTCACAGTTTTTGGTGTGAGAACAGTCTGGTCTTCTAATTTTATCATCGGCACAAAACGTATGTCACAAAATAGTTAAATCACATGCCTACTCTATTTGGGTCAGATGATATTGTGATATCGTTTGCCCCTATAGTGACTCCATTAACCTTGTGCGCGATATTGTAATGCTTCCGCGACATGATTTAGCTCAATGATATCTTGCACATCTAAATCAGCTATCGTCCGACTCAACTTGAGAATTCTATGATAGGCTCGTGCGCTGAGGTGCATTTTTCGCACAGATAAATCAAGTAATTGACGAGCATCATCAGCGAGTTGACACATTTTCTGGACTTCGCCAGCCGACATATCACCATTAGCAAAAATTGCAGTATAGTCTTTGAAACGTGCTTTTTGACGTTCGCGTGCTGCTTCGACTCTATCTTGTACTACGGCAGATGTTTCACCCTGTTTGGAATCAAGCAATTTGTCATAATCGACTCGCGGCACTTCAATGTGAATATCAATGCGGTCAATTAAGGGACCAGATAACTTGTTTTGGTAACGTTTAATATTATTTGGCGTACAGGTACAAGTGCGCGTCATATCGCCATAATAACCGCACGGACACGGGTTGTGGGCGAGGACGAGTAGGAAATTTGCAGGGAATGTCACCGACCCTCTGGCGCGACTGATGGTAACGATTTTGTCTTCAATCGGTTGACGCAGCACCTCAAGCGCCTTTGAACTAAATTCTGTACATTCGTCGAGAAAAAGTAGACCAAAATGTGATAGACTCACAGCGCCCGGACGTGGGATTGTGCCGCCTCCGACTAATCCTGCTTGACTTATCGTATGATGGGGGGCTTGGAAGGGGCGCACCTGTATCAGACCATCCCCATTGAGTTGGTCGGCAACTGAGTAAATGCGCGTGATTTCGATAGCCTCTTCTATTGTAAGGGAAGGTAAGATACCCGGCATCGCACGCGCCAATAGACTCTTGCCGACACCCGGACTCCCCACCATTCGCACATTATGATGTCCGGCGGCAGCAATTTCTAACGCCCTTTTGACGTGTTCTTGTCCTTTTACGTCTGTAAAGTCAGTTAATCCATCTGGAATTGACGTATTTCGCAGTGTGATTTCTTCACGGGCATAAGTTGGAATTGGCTGTAATCCATAAACATGCTCAACCAATTCGCCGAGTGTTTCGAGAGGGATAATGTCGATACCGTTCACGAGTCCGGCTTGTGGCGCGTCTTCTGACGGAACATAGATAGTTGTAAAGCCCGCGACTTGTGCTGCATATGCCATAGGCAGTACACCGTTCACATGCCGAATGCGCCCATCTAGCGATAATTCGCCTACAAATACCGCATTTTCAACCGCTTCGAGTGGGATTTGGTCTGTAGCGGCTAATGCACCAACAGCGATTGCAAGGTCATAGGCGGGTCCATGTTTGGGGATATCTGCTGGCGAGAGGTTGACAATGTATGCCTTGCCCGGAAATCTTAAGCGACTATTTTTGATGGCGGCACGAACCCGTTCACGACTTTCACGCACTGCTGAATCGGGTAATCCAACGATGGTAAATGACGGCAAACCTGCTCTGGGGTTGAAATCGACTTGAACTTCAATCATTTGCCCATCAAGACCAACCAACGCACAGGCATGAGTAATTGCAAGCATTAAACAACTTTCTAAATGATTCTATTATCGACTTAATCTATGGTACTCTATTCTGAGATTTTGGACGAATTTAGGTGTCATACTGCTACAAAGTGCTTGTAGCGAAATGAGGCGCAGCAATCGACTACGCCCCAATCGTGATTATTCTACTGTGACACTTTTGGCGAGATTACGCGGTTGGTCAACATCAGCACCGCGTAAGGCTGCGATATGATAAGCGAGTAATTGCAATGGAATCACACTCGCTATCGGACTGAGCAAGTAGGGGACTTCTGGCATATAAATCACATGGTCGGCTTTGCTCTGAATGAAGTCGTCGCCTTCTGTTGCGAGAGCAATAACGATGCCGTTGCGTGCCTTAGCCTGTTCAATCTGACTAATCATCTTCTCGTACAAATTATCTTGGAGGGCAATCGCAAGCACAGGCATTTGCTCATCAATGAGGGCAATGGGTCCGTGTTTCATCTCACCTGCGGGATACCCTTCGGCATGAATATAGCTAATTTCTTTCAGTTTTAACGCGCCTTCTAAGGCAATCGGGTAGTTGATACCGCGTCCTAGATAGAGAAAATCTGTAAATTTATAGAACTCACTGGCGAGTTTGTGAATGTCAGCATCTAATTCGAGGACTTGCCCCACTAAATCAGGAATGTGGATGATATCGCGGACATATTGCTGCCGTTGTGCTTCTGATAGTGTGCCGCGTAATTTGCCCAATTGCAGCGCCAGTAAATATTGGTCAACAATGCTAGTTGTGAAGGCTTTGGTAGATGCCACGCCGATTTCGGGTCCCGCATTCATCGCAATATAGCCATCGACAACGCGCATTGCCTGACTGCCTATCGCATTGACGATACTCCAAACGACGGCATTTTTTTCACGCGTTTCTTCAACAGCCGCCAGCGTATCCACAGTTTCGCCGCTTTGGGTGATGGCAAGCAGTGCCGTATTTTCATCAATGAGGGGGTCACGATAGCGATATTCACTGCCATAATCGACTTCCACATGGAGACGTGCCATGTGTTCAATGAAATATTTGCCGACTAAGCCGCTATAATAACTCGTGCCACAAGCGACAGTCACCATGCGCGTCAGGCGTTTGGCAAGCTCTTCTGTTAGATTTAATTCCGGCAAGTCGATATCCAAATGGTCAAAATCAATCCGTCCGCGAATCGTATCCGTGAGGCTGCGCGGCTGCTCGAAAATTTCTTTCTGCATGAAGTGTTTGTACTCGCCTTTAACCGCACTCACGGGGTCATAGGGGATATGGTGGATTTCGACTTCTAGGGCATCGCCTTGTATATTTTTTACGGTGTAGCCGTCGGCGTTGATAATCGCCATCTGCCGACTTTCGAGGAAAACCATATTGCGAGTGTGCATGTGAATAGCCGGAATATCACTGGCAATGAACATCTCATCACTGCCGATTCCCAGTACGACACCGCCGGCATTGCCAATTCGTACCGCTATGAGGGTATTTGGCTCTTTGCGACTCATGACAACGATACCATGTGCGCCGCGTAATTGCTTCACTGTCTGACGAGTAGCCTCTTCCATACTGAGACCACTGCCTGCCAGCCGTTCTATCAGTTGCACAATCACTTCGCTATCCGTCTCAGACTGAAATTCGACCCCTTCTGCCTTGAGTTCGTCGCGCAATTCGAGGTAATTTTCGACAATGCCATTATGAACGACCACATAATCGCCGCCCATGCTGATATGTGGATGGGCATTGTGTTCAACAGGTTTGCCGTGTGTTGCCCAACGAGTATGACCGATGCCGATGTGTCCATTAATCGGGGATTCATCGACACAATGACTCAGGTTATGGAGTTTGCCGACAGCGCGGCGCATCGTAATAGCGCCATTTTGTAGCACGGCGACTCCGGCGGAATCATAGCCGCGATATTCTAGTTTTTGCAAGCCATCGAGAATAATTGAAGTTGCCGCTTGTGCGCCAATATAAGCAACAATACCACACATGAAATTGCTCCTTGTGATGTAAATCAGACTTGCGAACCGCATCATAAACTGTGAATCAGGTAAGCAAGGCGATAGATTTGAGTAAATTGTGGTATCCACCTGTCACCTGCTTTGTGGCGCTTGTCACGAAACGACTTTGACAGGAAACTTCGGTTTTTGTGGAGGAAATATTTTACAGAAGGGTTGTGGATTGTCACCCTGACGGCATCCGCCGATGTCTCGATTTTCCCCGTAAGTTTACGGGTTAGCTCCTGATTGCTCAGGAGAACCGTCACCTCGTCAACCTAGTTCATAGGTTCAGGCGCTTATCTGTTTCCTCCGCTTACGAATGAGCATCCTTTTATAGTTGATAGACGTTAAATTGCACTATATAGCGAAATCTTACAAATGGCAAGCCATGTAGCGAGATTTTGACAAAAAAGACCAACAAGTAAGCTGTGAAAAACACGGGCGGTATGTACGCCATCCCTACAAAACTTTCTGAACTGTAGGGATGTGACCTGTCGCGTTTGTTGTAATAGTTCGCCTATCCATGAACTCAGAATAATTTGAACCACAGAGGACACCGAGAACATAGAGATTCCAGTTCAAAACCCTTTGCGTCTTTGCATCTTCGTGCCTTTGCGCTAGGCATTTATCACGGATAGCTGAATAAATACCTTTTCAGGAATTAATGACTGATTCATTTATCCAATCATGAACGGTTTGAATATACCCTTGTCAGTAGAACTCAGTATGTTTACTTCTTTTGAAGACACACTTAGTTGTAAATGAAATACAGGTTTAATACTAACACTATAGAATATAAATCCACCTACCAACACAAAAAAAACGAGCCAACCTATAGACGCTGTTGACATAGACCCTGCAACTCCACTCACTAGCGCAGAAAAGAATATTACACCGGGCAAACCGCTATTATTCTCCGTTGAAACCATCGGATCATCTTTAGTTGAATAAACGCCAACAGAGGCAATTTGTTTGACAGGATATGTCTCTCCGCTCACAGATACTCGTTTATTTGTTATCACAATATTTGAATCTTCGTAGAGTATTTTTTCCGACATAACAGTCCTCCATTTGCCAGTTTATATAATTGCATTCTCACTGATATTATCATAATATCTCTGTTAGAAATCTTATAGTAGTGACAAACGTACTTCATATGCCATGTCATTTATCATTCTGAATAGATACAAATATTACTGAAAAAACACGAAAAATCGCCTCTATCCAATTGTGCCTAAATAAAGTTAAAGATGTGATATATGCTAAAAGTAATTCAATGTGCAGAGCTAAAAGAGGCTAGTAATTATTCACACCTATTTAGACAAACAATTATTCTATCAGACTATCAATTGTATCTATTATGACCCTTGAGACTTCTTCAGACAGATGGATCTTGTGACTCGGACATTGGATAGATACTTCAAATCATATCATTCTTCAAACAAATTCAAGATAATCCGTCGTGGCTTGGCTCAGGTCGCTATAAACTCCGCGCAGGGTAGCGTACTCATCAGGGAAGGCGGTGGCGAGTTGGTACATTGCCTCTTGTGTCATCTGTTCGCGTATCGGGCGCGTCAGGCGTTTGCCCTCTGGTAAGCGAAAACGGAAAGGTCGCCCGATATTGACTCGTGCATAAGCGCGTTTGAAGCGTGTCAGGCGTTTGCTCCAATCTTGTGCGCCACTAATCGCTGCGGGCAATATAATTGCATTGCTTTTATGGGCGATATAAGCGATTCCACTATAGGCAGCTTCGAGTCCCTCTGGATTGCGTGTGCCTTCCGGTGCTATCAAGACAAGTTGCTGATTCTTGAGCAAATCAATCGCATTATTGAGTGCCTCACGGTCAACTTCGCCACGTCGAATCACAAAATTTCCCCACAACTGTACAATCCGCCGCAAAAACCAATTTTCCAGTGTTTCAGCTTTTGCCATCGAAATCACATAGCGGTTTTCGATGATGGCAGTGAAAACAATCGGGTCAATGGTCGAAATGTGGTTCATCATCAAGATAGTCGGAGTCTGACAATCTGGTACATGCTCTAATCCCGTGACTTCCACTTTGCAGACCAGACTCCCGACGGCGCGTAACATCGGGCGCAGGATTCGTCGCCGTTTGTTGATTTGCGGTTGTCGGGCGACAAAATCTGCTACGGCATCGCTCATGTTGCGCGTGTGACTCCTGTGATGTGTTTATTATGCGTAGTGCAACGGGCGAACACGCGGGTTCGCCCCTACAGTTGTATAGATTTTTACTGGTCGCCTTCTTCAAAGCGTGTGCGTCCATGAAATTTCTTGTTCTTGCGACGGATGAATTTTACTTCTTCAGCCGGAACGAGCATCGCTTTTACTTCATCATCATCAAGGCGATACCAAGCGCCACGTCGTAGTGTGCCTAGTCCAAGTTGTCCGATATGAGTACGAACGAGTTTTTTCACGGGATGGTCAAGTATTGCAGCCACGCGCCGAATTTGTCTTCTACGCCCCTCAATCATGATGATACGCAAGATGGTCGTTTCGGGATTTTCTTCCAACACACGGATAAAACAGGGTGCTGTTCGTGTGCCATCCAGCCAAATGCCATTTTCCCATTTGACAAGTGTTTCGGCTGTGGGTTTACCATAAACCGTCACTTTGTAAGTTTTGGTATGTTCATAACGCGGATGTGATAGCTTATTGGTTATATCACCATCATTGGTCAAGACCATCAACCCTTCACTTTGGGCATCTAAGCGTCCGATACTGAATAAATGACCGTCTATCGGAAGCAATTCGCGCACAGTCGGACGATTATCGCCATCCGGTGCTTTATTCGTAGACAAGACATTGCTCGGTTTATGGAAGACATAGTAGCGATTCTCGATATTCTTGAGTTTGAGGCGCTCTCCATCCACAACGATGGTGTCTGTTTGTGGGTCGGCTTTGTCGCCAAGTGAGATAATTTTGCCATTCACGGTGACACGCCCTGCTTCAATGATTTCCTCACTTTTGCGGCGCGAGGCGATGTTAGCGCGTGCCATCAATTTTTGTACACGTTCTTGTGCCATGTTAATTTTCCTTCTGCGTCATCCCGACGCATTCTCGATAAAACGTCATCCCGACGTAATGTGTTAATCATAGCAAAATACAGGTCTGAAACTAGGGTATTTTGTTAGACCTTTTTACTAACGCGGAATTTTAGGGGTTTTCCGAGCAGTAAACGAGTCTGTGCCTGAATGACAGGAATTGCCAGCACAATTAGCATCAATAGAGGCATCAACGGGAAGCTAAGCAGAGTCCATAGGCGCTCTGTCATCGTTTGCGGATGAGTACGAGGTGGGCGTACCTGTACATCTTGAAACCAAAATACTATTGCCAATAATACAGTAATGAGAATGGCGGCTGTCAAGGCGAGCCAAAGTGGGCTTGCGAGTAGTCCTGTGCCGATAATAGATGCTGCATTCGATGGATTGGCGGTAATATCAAGGGGGTTGAACGGCGCGATTTCTGGATGCAGTATCACAGGCAATTGTGACCCAACTGTTAGAATGACCCATCCGGCACCCGCTAGTAAAATGTCGTGTGACACGCGCAACAACATCCGTAGTGCCGGACGACGGGGTACTTCGGGATGGTCGAGTATTTTGCCCATCATATAGCCAATTTCTTTGCTGCCCCACGCATGACGCAGCGTTTGTAGATATTTTTCGCGCATTTCTTCAACTAGACTTTTGCCCGTTGTCGCATCTGCTAAAAACGGCAACATCACTTTTTCGACTTCTACATCACCACCACGCACAAAATATGCCTTGATGAACATATGCCATTCGTCGGCAATCACATCACCATCCCAATAATTACTGTCATGCAGCAGTTTTAAGCTGAGTGAGTAAGACGACATGGGCATTGCCTTCCATTGCGGCGCGGCGAGATAGGCGAGTTCAAAGGCTGTGGCATAAGCATTGATGATACGCAGCAAGGGGTTGATATCCCAGATATTGCCATGATAGCGAATTGGTGCTTGCCAAAAGTGTTGATGGCGATTCTCATTGAGGGCAAAAAGAGCCGTTAATGCGAAAAAATGCTGTGGATGCCACTGTGTATCAGCATCCATTGTCGTTACAAGAATATGCTCTATAGTGTAGCCCAGTTTATCCACCAATTTGCGCTTAATCCAACGTGCTGCCCATGCTTCATTAGCGGACTTGCATTGCATCTCGCCGGGTAAGCCTCTCGGATGAACTGTAAAATGAAAGTGCTTGAAGTATTGGGCATATTCAGATTGCAGAGTCTCAGCTTTTTCAACACAAGCATCTTCTCCGGCTTCCATTGCCAACACAATTGTCATGCGAGTATCGGCTTCGCACTGCTGCTTGAGACTGTCGAGTGTGCGCCGCAGAATGTCGATAGGTTCATTGTAATTTGGGATGATGACCACATGCTGTACGGCATCCCATTCTAACGACTGTTTATTGCGCTGTGTTTCATAGTGTTTGCGCCAATCTCTTGCTTCCCACTGACGAATTTGCTTCAAACCAAGTTGATTGGCATATGCTGCGAAGAGAAAGCGTCCAGCAGAATAGAGTGTCAGTAATGTCGCCAAAAATAATAAGAAACGAGGGAAGAAAATGGCGCAGATAATTGAAAATATTAGAGCAAACCAAACTAGAAAGCCGGGAATTGCGTCAAGGACGCGCTCTGAAATAGGAGGGGGACTATGACCCCAGAATGACCCACCAACACCGAGTTGGGAATTATGACGATGTTGATTGTCATGCGAACGATATGGCACAGATATCCCGATTCCAGACTCGACTTAAAATTAGCCGCAACAGCATAGCACAGCCTGAATTTTGTACCAAGATGAAAGTTAGTATACAGGTCGCCTGTCGCGCAATAATGCTGATAATGATACAATACACATTATTCAGCTAATGATAGACAGATAGAGTTGACTTATGACGCAAACTATATTGATTATTGAAGATGACGAAGAATTGTCGCGCTTATTGCAAATTGACTTGAAGCGTCATAATTTCAATGTCATGGTAGCGAGAAATGGCTTAGATGGCTTGAAGACTTTCCAAGAAACATTGCCTGACCTTGTCGTGTTAGATGTTGCCTTGCCGTTGATGGATGGATTCACAGTCTGCGAACGCATACGGGAAATCTCGCATGTGCCAATTTTGATGATGACAGCCCATGCGGTGACGGAACAAGATATTGCTGAGGGACTCAATCGTGGCGCAGACGAATACATGATTAAGCCATTAGGCAAAATAGAATTCCACGCACGGATTAAGGCTTTGCTGCGACGGGCGCGTTTGTCCGAAGATTCGACGCAGACCATTACCCATTATGATGATGATTATCTCATTGTTGATTTGAAAACGCGGCGTGTTTCTGTGGGCGGCAATGACATTCGCTTGACTCCGACTGAGTTCAAGTTGTTAGCGACATTTATCCGTAATCCCGGTGATGTGATGAGTTTCCAGCAATTATTGGAAACTGTATGGGGTCCAGAGTATACAAGTGAGCATCATTACCCGCGTATTTATGTCTCACATTTGCGCCGAAAGGTTGAACCTGATGCCAAAAATCCGACGTATATTCACAATGAGTATGGTGTCGGTTATCGCTTTGTCGGGCATGAATCTTAAAACTATCGAGGGCATGACACACAATGCCCTTTCCACTAATTATGGCTTGCGACTCCTTTTGTCCCTTTCGCCCCCTTGAGACCGCGTCCGGCAGCGAGTGCGACAAGATTGGTTTTGTAATCATACATATTGCGGCGTTTGTCGGCATAGGCATCTCGCGCTAATGTGACTAATTTATCAACAACGGCTGAGTCAGACAGATTGGTTTCGCGCCATAGATAAAATGACAACGAACCCGGCATGGTGTTGAGTTCATTAAGATAGACTTCGTTGCTATCGGGTTTTACGAGATAATCAATTCGCACAATACCTCGTCCATCAACTGCTTTGAATGCTTGAATCGACAAATCTTTGATACGCCGTGTCAAGTCATCAGAAAGTGGGGCAGGGATGATACGGTCTGCACTTTTCATGCCTTCGTTACCCCGTAGATATTTATCCTCAAATGCCAAAAAATCTGACCACGAAAGCGGTTGTTCTAGCACAGAAGTTTGAATATCATCGCCATAACCCATGACAGCACAATTGATTTCAATGCCATCTGTTACGGCAGGTTCAACCAAGATGCGACGGTCAAAATTAGCGGCAATGTCAATAGCTGGTCTGAGCAATGATTCGTCATCCACACGGGTAATGCCAATGCTTGACCCCAACGTAGCCGGTTTGACAAACATCGGGTAGCCGAAACCGTCTTTCAATCGCTGTAAGATACTCTCTGGCTTATTAAGCCACTCGCTACGGGTGAAAAAGATACTATCCAACACCGGAATATCATTTTGCTTGAGGACTTGTTTCGTCAGAATTTTGTCGTTGGTGAGGGCGCTGCCCAGTGTCGCATAGCCCACGTAAGGGATATCTGCGAGTTCAAACAGCCCTTGCAATGTACCGTCTTCGCCATGAGTGCCATGAACAGCCGGAAATAGTACGTCTAGTCGTCTAATCTCACTTTTGGAAAAACGCCCAGCTAATGGATTGACGATGAGTCCATGATGGCGCACATCCGGCGATAAAATTGCGGATTTCACGCCATCATAAGAGGTGATTTCGCCATCTTTGAAGTTTTCAATATCGCACAGTGGCGCACCTGTGAACCACTTGCCATCATGGGTAACATAAATCGGGACGACTTCGTATTTTGTGGTATCGAAGGCATTCATAATTTGATGCCCTGTGACGATACTCACATCATGCTCGACACTGCGCCCACCAAAGATAACCCCGACGATTGTTTTGCGTGTGACTGCCATTATCTTGTTTGACTACCTATCTTTGATAAACTGATAAACACTATCCTGCATCATCATTTTGTGTGAGGCGGGATGAAACCCCGACAGGGGCTTCCCTATCAAAACGGGGCAAATATAGCGTGCCTCAGCGATTGTAACCAGACTAAATACTGGGATCGTCAGAGAAAGGCTTATGGCAAAATGCGATAGGGTACGACACGATTTGCAGATTTCCAATAGATGAATGCCTCAGCATAGCGCACGCCGCATTGCATCCCACGATAACCACTTTGCAATCCTAACATACGGTAAAACATATTTTCGTCTTTTGGCGGCATCACAAAATTAGGGTCATAGGTATCGGGCATCATCTGGCTGACATGCTTGCTCATCATCTCTATTTTGGCATCAAAGAAATCCGTAATATCAACCCATTCTTCTGGAATGAAACTCATGCCTAACACGCCATCGTAAAATGCAATCGGTGTGCGTCCGCGGAATGGAGGCAAGTCAGAGGCGTAATTGCGAACTCGCGCCATTTGTGCCGCATCAAGTGTGAGTTGATACGTATAACGATGGTCAGGGTGATAATCGTCTTGCGGATGGGTAAGGATGATGTCGGGTTGTGCGCGACGAATCGTTTCAACAAACTTGTGTAAATGTTCATCACACACTTGTAATTTGCCATCTGGGATAGCCAGCCAGACCAATTCTGCGCCGATAACATCTGCGGATTCTTGTGCCTCTTGATGGCGAATCGCTGCCATCTGGTCGGGGTCGCCTTTGGGTCGTCCGCGCCCATCTGTGACCACACACATAGTCACTTTGTCGCCACGCGCCGCGCACTTCGCTAGTGTTCCCGCACATTGTGCCTCAATATCATCGGGATGTGCGCCAAATGCCAAAATATTCATCGTCAAAACTCCTAATCAGTGTCATGTTTTCTTTGCTTAAGATGATACCACTATCCGCATAAACCAAGTACGATTGGTATTGCTTCAAGACAGCGTTCTACACCTTAGAAAGCACTCAATAGGTATCAGGCAAGTCATTCAGGAAAAGTACCGTATCACCTGCTTTGAGATTGTCTTTATACCAATCAATGGCATCTGACAAGTTATCGACGACCTGTAAATGCTCCTGTGAAAAATCCGTGCTGAGAATACCTGCCTTGAGAGGGGCTGTCTGTTTTTCGCCAACAAGGATAATATCGGATGCGTATTGGGTAGCAAGTTCTCCGAGTTTGCGATTTTCCGCTTCTTGCATATCTCCGAGTTCAATCATGCCGGGTGTAATTAATAGTCGCTTGCCTGATTGGTGTAATCCCAACACTTTGAGCGCACTGATAACCCCCACCGGATTAGCACTATAAGCATCATTAATAATCGTGATTCCGCTATCTGTGACTTGGCGCACGAGGCGACTTTCGGCAGGTTGTAATGTTTTGGCACGAAAAGCGACATCACGCAGAGACATACCCTCATGGACACAAACAGCAATCGTCAACAGCAAATTCGTCACATTATGGATGCCAATTACAGGTGTTTCGATAAACTCGCTTTGGTTTGTTTCGGTATCGGTTACAGTGAAGGAAAGACCATTCAGTGTTTCAACAATATCAGATGCGATGAAGCGCGGCGGATTTTCGGGTAAATTGTCGGGCGAGAGTTCACGGCTGACAGCGATTCGATTATCAGGATAGCCCCTGTCGTACATCTCGCGCACATAGGGATTGTCCCAATTGAAAATAGCGAGTCCCTGTTGCGGCAGTGCTTTGATGATTTCATACTTTGCGGCAGCAACATTTTCGAGTGTGCCAAATCGTTCTAGGTGTTGTGGACCCACTTCAACAACAATACTAATATCGGGCGGTGTTAGCTCTGTGATGCGCTGAATTTCGCCTTCAACATAAGCTCCCATTTCACTGATGAAATATTCGATGCTGTAGTCATTTGCCATATCATTGTTAATCGCCAGACAAACGCCCATGAGCGTATTGTAACTTTTAGGCGTGGCATAAGTTTTATAACGCCCATTGAGCATATCGCGCAAAAAATTTTTCGTCGTAGTTTTGCCATAGCTACCCGTAATGCCGATGATTTTGGGGTTAATTACTGCGAGAACATTTTCAGCTTTTTTGATAAAACGGCGGCGCATGAAGCCTTCTAGGGGGGTCATGAGGATATTGCCGAGCATTAACCAGATGGGCGCAAATATAAAGAGTCCGATTCCGCCAATGCCCATGAATACAGCCTGAAAACGGTCACTTGTAGGTATGGGGGCAAGTTGACGCAGGGCAAAGAGTAGCATCGTTGCCAAAAATGCGAGAAAAAATGCTGCTCCCAATAAGCGAGTCGCTCGTTGTGTTCGCACGAATGCCTTCTTGATTTCGCCCTCATCGGGTGGATAAACAGCTAATGCTGCAATAATGATATGAATGATATACGGCAAAAATGATGTTTCGCCGGGAATACTATCGGTGAAAAAGGCGAAAATCATTCCGACAAGAAATACACCGACAGGTCGTGTTGGTAGCCATCGGTCACGCTCCGAGAAGAGCCAGCGAATGTAACGGTTGCTCTTATATTCTTCAATTTGATAATAGCGTGCTTGCCGATAAATGCGGAAGATCGTTCCCGCCAACCAGACAAAGGCAATCACCATAATAAAAACAAGCTGCATAATAGGGCTTTCAGGTGTTAGGTATAAGGTATCAGGTGTTAGTTTACAGTTTGCAGTAAACAATTTGCAATATTCAGTAGATTATAGACGGTATGAGAAGATTGTCATGGGGGAAGTGGCTTTTGCGCTCATGATGCCTCCTGCTTGAAGAAATAATCCATCACGCGGACAGTATCAGCTAGATTGTCGAGATAAGCATAATGCCCCGCGCCTTGATGTACCACTAATCCGGCATCAGGGATAGTCTGCTCTAATTTTTGACCCATCCATAACGGTGTACCTTGGTCTTTATCGCCCCAAAATAGTATCGTACTTACTTTGACTCGTGCCGCATAATCGAGTAAATCTTGATTGACGACATTCACGAATGTTTGGCGCATGACACCAGACACTGCTTGAAAATCACTTGAAGCATAGCGTTTGTTATATTGGTGGCGCAAATTCTCGGCGAAAGATTTGAGACCGATTGTATTCATCGTATCACGGATTGCTTTGTAGGTGTTGAGGCGTAATCTAGGCAATAAAGGCGTTTCTTCGCGGATTCCGGCAGAGTCCGATAGTGCCATTTTGATAATGCGCTGACTATATTCTGCGCCTAATATCAAACCCAGCCGTCCACCGAAAGAGTGTCCGAATAAATAGACTTGCTCTAAATTATGATAGTCAAGATAGTTGATGACGAAATTCGCATAGTCAAATACTGTCCATGCTTGTGGTGGGTCATCAGTGTCACCAAAGCCGGGCATATCGACGGCATAGCAGCGATAACCATGTCGAATCAGACTTTCAGCCAGAGTCCATACCAGCGTGATATTCACACCCCATCCATGAAGCAAAAGAACAGGTTGTCCTTCACCAGCGATAGCTTGATTAATATTGATATTGTCGATTGTGATAATTGATGTAGGAATATTTATCATTTGAGTACATTGATGATTGCGAGTTATGTCGTAGGGGCGCAAGGCATTGCGCCCTTACATTTAGAAGATTATAGCAGCATCTACCAGTAACCAAAAGATACGACCAGCACATAAATCATCCCGAAGGCTAATTCTGTAAAGCCGATAATCTTCGGTGTGACTTGTGGCGCAGGTGCTAGTATCCCCTTAAATGCCCGAATCACCAATATCAGCATCGCCAAAACCGTCACGACAGGCATTAAATCGTAGAAAACGAAAATCGTAAAAATGACTAATGCCATGATGTGTAATCCGAGCGCAAAGTGCTTATTGTGCGGTTTACCGTAAGCCATCCGCAAACGCACTCGGACATAGATAATCGCTGTTAGGGCGCGTGTCGATAGAATGAGCCACAAAATTAAGGCTGGAATCAGCGTCCAATTTGCCAATAATGCCATACTAGAGGCAGTTGCAGCTAAGGCAATCGCGCCAGATAATTCAGGAATGAGGTTACGGCTTTTGTTACGTCCATCATAGAAAACTTGTACCAAAGCAAAAATACTTCCTACCATCATCGGTAAGAGAAAACTTGCACCATTGAAAGTTGTGAGAATCAGAATGAGCGAAATACCTAATCCACCATACAACAAGGCAAATCGCTCTGCCCATTGAGTGCGTGGGACTCGACGACGTTTAAGATTATCTTTTATGGCAATTTTTAGCGGTTGATGTAACAGAAACAAACTCACGACTGCTACGGCAAGAATCAGCCCTTGCCATGAGGGAGCAATCAATAATGCTAACAAAATCGGCTCAATCAGGAAGCCCCATCCACCATGTTCAGTAGGGAGTGCAATCGAGCGTAAATTAACCCGTGCCATACTTGCCATAACGATTCCTGTAGATTTGCTTAGGATTGTGACACTACATTAGCAGAAATATGTCAAATATCAGGGTATCGTTCATCATAGACGGATGCGCGAAATGTCATATATTATAAAGCAACCTTTAGAGAAAGTGATGCTTATGCGCCCATTTTTACTGTTAATTTTACTCATATTTTTAATTTTCCCCGTTTTTGCACAAGATGACGTAGAACCGATTACGGCTGAGAATGTTCATCGTTTACAACGTATCGCACAGATTGATTTTGAGACACTCGATTGTGAATTTGGCACAGGCTGGTTTGTCATAAGTACAAACGGCGACTACTTAGCGGCACTCGATAATCAAAATCATGTTTATCTGTGGACTATTGCGGGTGACTTATTGCGTGCTGATGATACAGCGTGCGATGACCTACGCTATACGACACAATTAGCCTTTGACAACAATGATTATCTGTACACCTTTGAACAAGTCGATGATGCTCTCATTGTATCTAGACAACACCCGTTAGACTTGACAGGTTTGGAAGCAGTTCTTATTTTGCCAGATATTTTGCTCTTGAGTACATGGCTTGATGAAACATCCGGATTGTGGATGGAAGTGCGTGTGAATGACAGTGAAGCGATTATTTCTGTAGCAGATGTGTTCATCGCATCGAATGAATTTGATATTTTACCCTATGTTGTTGCCAATGATATTGATGCAATTGTACGAATCGGGCGTATTCCGCCGCCGTATACCGTCACATCTTCACGAGATGGCATTGTAAAATTGTGGAATATCCAAACAGGTGACACTGTCTATGAAGTGGATAATGGCACAGGTGAAGCGGCTGTTTTTGGGGCAATAAACAGTGAGGCGACTCATCTTGTATGGCGCGATAGTCGCAATGAATCGCTGTATCTGCTCAATTTTGAAACAGGTGAAAATCAGTATTTAGCAGGTCTTGCTGGACAGTACGCACAGTGGTATTTTCTAAGCCCTGATGCGAGTGTAGCGCTTGCTGTAAACTTAGGCTTTGAACCGAGTATCGTTGCATGGGATATTGCAACAGGCGAACAGGCAATACTCGGCGACTATCGTGAGTGCAGTCGTCCACAGCCGGACATGACTCGCTTGAGTGCTGATGGGACAACTTTGGTTATTGGTTGTGATACAGGTTTAGATATCTGGCGCATTGTGCCAGAAAATGAATAGGAGAATTTTATGCTGGATTGGATTAAGACCATTTGGGATTACAATTACCGAGCGCATCACCAAATGATGGATTGTGTGGCGCAACTTTCTGAGGCGGATTTCAAAAAAGAAGTCGAGTATTCGATGGGGTCGGTACACCGTCAAGTAGTGCATGTGATGTGGGCAGAATCTGTCTGGTTTGCGCGGATTAATGGTCTATCACGCCCTGAATATACCGTAGATGACTATCCTACTGTTCAGGCGATTCGCAAGAAATGGAGTGATGTCGAAATGCAATGGCAGACTTATTTAGACCGCCTCACAGAAGAAGAACTCAGTGCAAGTTTTGACTACGTGCGTGGTAACGATGAAGAGACTAGCAGTATCCTGCGTGAGACCTTATGGCATGTCGTCAATCATGGGACAGACCATCGCGCACAGATATTACAACTATGCCACAGCTACGGTGCGCCAACATTTGAACAAGATATGTTTTTCTATTTTCAAGCGCGAGATGGCATCGAGAAAAAATAATCACCCTGCTGTGCTGTGGGCGTATTGCCATACGCCCCTACATTACGAATAATTACAACTGGCTGGCAATTTCGGCGGCGACACGGGCATTGTTAATGAGTAATGCCTGATTTGCTGCCATAGATTTGCCATCGGTTAATTCAACAACGCGCCCTAATACAAATGGCGTTACTTCTTTACCGTGAATCCCCTGCGATTCAGCTTCTTCTGTCGCTTGCAGAATCGCTTTTTCGGCAATTTCGGCTGCTAGAGCCTCATTTTCTGGAACAGCTACAGTGATGAGAATTCCATGTTGTGCATTGAGTTTTTGTGCGGCACGAATCACACTTGCGGCTTCGCTGGCTGTATTCACTTGGGCATCTATCGGCAAACCACTATCACGAGTGTAAAAAGCCGGTAATGTGCTAGTTTGATAACCAAGAAGAGGCACGCCGTTGGTTTCTAGCACTTCGAGTGTTAGGGGCAAATCAAGAATAGATTTTGCACCAGAACAGACCACTGCAACGGGTGTTCGCCCTAATTCTATTAAGTCGGCGGATACATCAAATGGATGTCCACGATGAACGCCTCCAATACCGCCTGTTGCAAAAATGTTGATTCCTGCCATGTGTGCCACAATCATCGTGCCAGCGACAGTTGTTGCGGCTGTTTCGCCTAATCCAACAGCGATTGGTAAATCACGTCGGCTGCACTTACGGACATTTTTAGCTTGCGCCAATGATTCAACCTGTGTTTCTGATAAACCAACCGTGATTTTTCCGTTGAGAATAGCGATAGTCGCTGGAATCGCGCCACTATCGCGTACTGCGGCTTCCATAGCGAGGGCTGTGTCTCGATTCGTGGGATAGGGTAAACCATGTGTAATCAAAGTTGATTCAAGTGCGACAACAGGTTTGTTTGTTCGCAGTGCATCGTGTACTTGTGGGGCAAAATCAAGGAGCATATGCTATCTTTCATCCATATTTCGATATTGGCACGATAATAGAGGATAGGCTAAAAGAAAACTAGCCTGCACATCTCGGTACAGGCTAGTTCGGTATAACGTTTTTTAGTGCTGCTTAGTCGTGGACAAGAATAGCATCAATGCCTATGAAGCGGTTATGGTCACGATTTTCTAGGATGATTTGATGCGTACCTTCACCTAACCCGTAGAACATAATGGGAGTGAAGTAACTCCGTCCACCAAATTGGCTAAAGTTCGCCATATCCACTGCTAGCGCATAAGGTGGCGCACTGGCTGGCGGGTTCGTGATACCTGTATTGGTCGTATCTGAACTTTGCGTACAGTGAATGGTCGCATATGTAATCAACAAACAGATTCGGACATCCCGACTGCGATTGGTTAGCATCGTTTGATAGAGCGTAATCGCATTGCCATCGACTTGCATTTGGGCAATGGCACCGACATTCTTAGAAATTTCTTCTGATTGACCATAGGGTCCGAACGGATAGGCAAATGGATAGCTTAGAGTCTGCCAGAACGGAGCGCCCTCATAACTGATAGGAGCATCAGCACTGTCATAGAAACCCGGTGTCATCACAGTTAGGTCATTGTAGTCATCAAAGACAACAATCGCGTCAATTTCCAAGACTTGTGGACTAGCCGCAAGGAGTGTGTCATCAATCATCATGACTTGTACCGAGTAGTCATCATCTGGCAGCCCGTAATACGAGAAACCATATTGATAACCAAAGGGTAGATACCTATCGGGGAAACGAGCAGTCCACCGGAAATAGTTGCTAGTGACAATATCACAGTAGATACCGCCTACTTCGAGAGCAATATCATTCGCCCAGATAAGATTACGCGAAGCATCGGCAATGCTTGCTCGGCTGGGGAAGTTTGGTCTACCACCACCGGGTAATGTTTTCGCATAACAAATACTGAAATCGACACCGAGAGTTGTTATATTGGTGACAACTGAGAAACCAGTCCCCCGTATGTTGAAGTCTAAGGTAGCATCCAGAGATTGGGTGACGGCTGTTGAACGGGCATAAGTCGCGAAACTCTTGCGGACACACCACGCACTATCTAATTGGATAAGGCTACAAACAGGGGTCGTCGTATCAACTTCTGTTGATGTTGTGGTATTAAAGTCTAAGAGATTATCTGGCAAGGCATTATCATAAATACCCGGTGGTAATGCCGTTCCATAAATAACCTGATAACTATCGATGTAGAAGAAGCCGCGTGCGACAGTCGTGAACATAACCCGTTTCGGACCCGGACTATTGCCACTTAGTGCCGCGAGGTCATTACCACTGACAACCGTGACGTTGTTGAAGCGGATATCTCGTATCACGCAGTCATTTGACCCAGCAACATTGTTATTGCGCCCATCCCAAACGGTTTCGCCATCAAAGCCATCGCCTGTTGCAGCATCACCTGCACAAATGAGCAGTTGACTGCTGTTAAGCACTGAGGGAGTACCCGTATTGAGAATAATTGTTGCCCCATCGGATGGCACTTCGACAAACAGGGTTGCCGATTGCCCTGCACTTGCAAAGGTGGCACGTCCAAATTGATCAATCGTACCATAGTAGCTTTGTCCACTATAGAACCTAGCAATTAGACCCTCGTTTAGCTTCCAACTCTCAGGTGGGGCAAGGCGCAGGTATTGTTCACCAGTAGTTTCGTTACGCGCATCTTCTTCATAGAAACCCGGTGGTACAGTCAGATTGCCATATTGAGCGGCTTGGATTGAACTGGCTACATAGTCATCATTGTAGATGCGGATGTAGTCGATAGCGATTTTTGCGACGTTAAAGAATGGATGGCGTTGCCAGACTGGACGGAGGATTAGCACATTGCTATCGCCATCTTCGACATCGCGGACGCGCACATGATAGGTATTGAATGGCAAGCCAGTTACCGCACGACGGGCAATCAGCGTGCTAATCACACTTTCTTGTTGATAGGTGAAGCAGTTAGCATTTTGGAAGCCATCGCCTGTGATAATGCCAGCCGTATAGCCTGTTTGCGTAATGTAGCAAACTTCCATTTCGCCACCTTGAATGTTAGCAACAGTGCCTAATTCAAAACCCGTGCCTTCAAAGGCGAATGTGAAACTCGCGCCATGTGTTTTGCTCGTCCAGATATTGCCATTAGTATAGATTGGCGAATATTCACCGCGCCACTCGCCACCGAAATTGACTGAGACATCATCAACATCGAAGACTGAACCATCCGAATCAGCGAGGAATTGAACGCGCAAACCATCATTTGTGGTACTGCCGTAACCGGTATAGAAACTTTGTGACACATTAAATTCGACACGGACAGTCTGCCATATCAGACCGGATGGCGAGACAGTCACTGTGGCATTGGTGAATTCAGGAATACTGAAGTTATCCCCACCTTGCACCAGACGTACCTTGACACTGCCTGCACGAACGCGAACTCGTGCGACCAGTGTATAGCGTCCGGCATCGCCGATTAGTTCAAAACCTTGGCTTTCGATACCGTCTCCGTCATTAGCAGAGACATAATAGCCAAATATGCCCTGATAACGAGAGACTGGCGTAAACACTGCTGTCGTCGGTGCGCCAACTTGTGTCCAACGGCTAAGATTATCCATGTTGCCATTAGGAACGAGTTGGTCGTAACTATCGTTAAAGAAGATATTGGCATCCGTCGAGTCGTATGTCCCCTCTGTCAGTGGCTCAGGAACAGTATTGCCATCGTCAAAGGTTGTTTGAACCTCAACAGCATCAAAGAAGGCTGCACGATTTGATAATGTCGTAATCGTGACCACATTATTCGCACTGGGCTGGATGCCGAAGTCCGCAAAGCGGAAGCTGAAGGGCTTTTGAATCCCGGCACCAATGACGGTCTGTGAATAATCTTGACACACAGTTTGATAAACATTCCCTGTCGGTATCACACAGATGCGGAAGGGTGAGAATGCAGGATGAGCATAGGCATAAAATGTGACGGCATCAGCCGTTGTGTTGAATACAATGCCAGCCCCATACAGACGTACTAAATCATAGTTTCTACCAGAGTAGGCAATGAGAACCGGTGACTCGCCTGTTATCCAACCGGTTCCCTGATAAGCGAAATTGTTGTCGATAACGCGGTTACGATAGTTTGTTTCATAGCGGGTTCCGGCTGTTAGGGCGTTAGTCGCCAGCCAATCGGTATCATGGATTTCGATAGCATCCAATTCCATGGTGATATTGGCATGAAGCGGATGATGGAATGCTGGACTACCATTGTCAGCCAGCATTTGGATAGCCACACGATACTGACCATTGGGTAGACCGAGTATACGGCGAGCTGCTTTGTAAACAACTGCCGGATACTGGTTATCGAATTCCTGACAAATCCCAGTAGTAAGGGCATCTTGTGCTGTCTCTGTCCCTGTATAGGGGATGTAACAGATATTGACCGCATCAGCAAAGACGTTATTCGTAAAGTAAGCTGAGAAGCCAGTTCCTTGCATGATGAATGTGACCACAGGCCCCAAACCATCACGCAGCGTCGTATCATCATTGACCGATACTTTATTTACAAAACCACCGGAGGCAAACGGACTGACAACATCAGCCTGCCATGTACCGGAGTAGCCATCTGCAACATCGAGATAGTCTATGCTGTCTGTGCTATTTTCATAGTAACCGACTTGTAACAAGGGGTTATCAGCATCAAACAAGCGGATAAAGTCAAAAGTTGAACGCAGCGTACTCAAACTACGGATTGAAGCCCAACAGCCACCTGCGCCACAGTAA
Organism: Anaerolineae bacterium; assembly: GCA_030950085.1. Lineage (GTDB taxonomy): Bacteria > Chloroflexota > Anaerolineae > Aggregatilineales > Phototrophicaceae > JAUZRW01. The sequence goes on along the minus strand of JAUZRW010000223.1, from coordinate 14,093 downwards.
TCAGTCGATGGGGTGGTGATATTGCTTGTTGCACGATAGGCATTGGCTGTGTTGTTATCAATCGTTTGGCAATTGGTAGCCCGAACATCCATCAGCGTGTCGATGCCAATGCGTCCGAAGCAGACTTCTGATTGACCATAGCCAAACAAGCCAACTTGACGGGCAAACTCAAAGCCAATTTTTTGACTACTATCATCAAATTCAAAGTACGCGATTGCACCCTGCGTTTGGTAGAGGTGTTGACTTTGTTCAGAAGCATCACCAAAACGATTGTTCTCTTCAATGGTGCTACCAAAGGGCAGGTAACGGATTTGTGGGTCATTGTTTTCATAGCGTTGCGTGACATCCGTGACGAGCAGTGAGTTGTCATCACCGAGTACATGGAATTCTGAGAAGCGCAGAACACCTGTTCCTGTATTTCTCAATTGAACGATGTAATCATTGACACCATTCATGCCTTCCATACCGACATAGGTTAAAGCACTGGAACCAACAGTCGGCACGACATCGCCAGCCACAGGGACTTGCTCATATTCGAGACAATCTGCGGCGGGGGTTACGCTTGTCCGGCAGTTGTTGACATCACCGACATCATAAACGCGGACTTCGTAACTGGTGCTAGTTCCGGCAGCATGTTGCAGCAAGAAGCTAAAACCAATGCCGATATTATCGACTGTTAGGTCAATAAACTCACCAGCTGCCATTTCGATATTTGTACCATTGAGTGCCGCGCCACCAGTGAAGTTAGTGCTATCGGTTTCGGGTGTTAATGCGGACAGGGTAGCCGCATCATAGATACCTTCTGTCAGTGCCGATTCGAGAACCTGCACCGCATCTAGTACGAGCGTGCCTGTGTCACTGATATTTTCAACTGTCACAAGATAGTTTCCGGCACCTGCGGCAGCTACAATCGTTTTCTGGTCGAGGTTATCATTTACCGTGACTGTTTGACACTCATAAGCCGCAATACCCAACACATCTCGGAAACAGATTTCAGCTTGTACTGCGGTACTGCGGTCATCATAGTACAGCACAATGCCGCGTGCCTGCTCTGTTACACCAATTTCAAAAGCTGCAACAGAGCCGCGCAAGTTACCACTGTGCAAGGTGCGATTTAACGCGCCAACTGCCAATGTCCCTGTGAGTTCGACCCATGAATTGTTAACTGGGCCATAAGCGATAAGTGGTGTTCCATTGGCATCCACATCGGCATCATCGTATAAACTACCCAGTTGTGGCAGTGTGCCGTAGACCTCAATCGCGTCAATGATGGTTTGCTCAATGTTGTCATTGGTGATGGTTAGTGTTGCTGTATATGTGCCTTGCGGCAAGCCAGCGACCGCTAACGAGACACCGTAACGATTATAGGGGCGGCGTGTCCCCGTGTAGAGACCAGAGCCTCCGAAATCTTTTGTGATGTTAATGGTACCACCATCTGTCACATTCAGTTCTAGCTCACCGCCAATTGTGCCGAAAGATGATATAACTGAAACACCTGTCCCAGTGAATTGGAAGGTCAGAGTTTGGATATCCTGAGCGCCACTGGTGTTATAGGCACGCAATGCCGCGCCACCGCTATAGACAAAGGACGTTTGTGTTGCCCAAGCACTGGCATCAGATGGTTGTAAGATACTTGTGCCGATATTTTCTTCGTAGTAACCGGGGACAAGTGTATTGCTATCCAATACTTGGAAGTCATCAATCCGCAGCAGACCGTGTGTTAAGGTTGTAATGGTCAGTGTACGGTTGACCGCAGAGCCAGTTGTATTTTCCAACAAAGGCAGTATGTCCTTGTTGAGCGTGATATAGCGATTTGTGCGTAAATCTGATAAGAGCGCACAGTTTTGGACACCGTTGGTATCTTGGAATGCGTAACTTGTGCCGTCAAAGTAGAATTCACCTTCGGGTTCGCCCACACAGGCGAGTAATTGGTCACTCGCAGACGGTACGGCTTGCCAGACATCAAAGATAACCGTTGCCGATTGGGTATCGGCAATGTTCAAGTTCACAGTTGCCGCCTGCCCAGATGCCAATGGGTCTAGCAAGTTGAGTGGGTTCACTGCGCCCAGATAAGACAAATCACTATACGCGACAAATGTTGGACCAGAGAACGTATTCCAACGGTCTGCTGGTTGCACCATCAAAGCACGTTCACCTGTGCCTGTTGTGGCACTTTCGCTGTAAACACCGGATGGGATAACAGGAGGTACTTCGTTGAAGATTTCCACCCAGTCGAGTGTGATAGTACCGACACCGAACGCTGCATTGCGAGCGTTACCGACTAGAAGTGGGTGCGGATGGTTCATACGTCCATCTTCCACATCGCTGATAACCACACGATAGGTATCCAGTGATAGCCCCGTTATTGTGCGGATATTGTTATAGATAACGGCGAATGCTTGCTGCTGATAGGTCATGCACGTTCCTGTGCCAATGACATCGGCATTTGTGGCTGTCCCACCAGCATCGGGCAACCAACACACGCGCATTTCACCACCTGTTAAAGAGTGTGTCGGTACGCCGAGTGCGAAACCCGTCCCTGTAAAGCGGAATGCAGCTTCAGCGCCACGCGATTTATTGACAGTGACATATTCGCCATAGTAGAGGGCGCGATTCCAGACCGATTGCCAGTTACTGCCTTCGCTGATATCGACATCATCGACATAGAAGGTTGCACCTGATGAACCCGTAAAGCGCACTACTACGTCAGCTAAGTCGCTTGCTCGCGTAAAGTTGAAGTGAACCGGAATCCACTTATTAACCTCAGTGACAGTTGTTGAGAAGACATTGGTGACACCATCACTGGTCTCAATATCAACGGTTACTGTACCGCCTGTTGTGGACGGGATATAGACGTAGCCGACGAAATTATAGGTACTCCCATCGGTTAAAGTGAATGGCAAACTTTGGATACCGCCGCCACCATTCGCCATGACACGCCGACTATAGTTCGGTGTATAACGAATGAAAAGATATCTATCAGATGTCGCCGCCCCTGTATCTGTCCAATAGCTGATTTCAGTCGTATTCAGGCGTTCCATATTGCCATTGCGTACCAGATTTTGAGCCGAACGGTCATACATAATCGACGGATTGTCATCATCGTATTTGCCAGCCGTGAGTACGTTTGCTGCCAAGACAGGGCGAACAGCATCAAAGTAGAAGATACCACCATTGAGGTCAGTCAACGTCACGATATAAGTCCCGTTAGAGGGCAACTGGAATGTGAATTCATTACGGAAGCCAATCCCTGTCGGGTCTACGAGACCACAAGAGCGATTGCTTGCTACGCCGACTTCTTGGGCGCACATGTACAATGGGGCATAGCCTGTGCGTAAAGGTCTATCCAATACGATGACATTTGCGCCGCTTGTCTTAAATGCGACAGTTGCTCCCCCGGCATTGACGTTGATAAAGTCAAAGTCACGGTTGGAGTATGTCGCGTAGACGGGGCTTGCAAGATAGCGCCATGCGCTGCCAAAGTAAGCGAAGTTATTGGCTGTGAATTCCGTGTTGAAGTTGCCCTCGTAAGTCATACCTGTTTCTAGTGTGTTGAGTCTTGTGGACAAGTCTTCGTCATAGACTGTCACGCCATCAAACCATAACACTGATGTTGGGAAAAGATTGCGTGTGTCGAAATTATCGCCTAGGAACTCTATAGCAACAGCATAGGTGTCTGATGGTAGCCCCATTATTGGGCGCGGTACGTTGCGACCAACATAGAGACTTTCTGTATCGTAGTTTTGGCATGTCCCTGAACTCAGAACAGTTTCGGGCGCAGGCACAGCACCAGCATAAGAGAGCCAGCAGATATTGATGGCACCACCATCGCGTGCAAAGCGAATCATGGGCGCAAAGCCTGTTCCGTTGATTTCAAACGTAATCACGTTACCCACTTCTTCGGTATACATGATGCCGCGTGATGAGTCATAGAGTGCGCCGACACCCGTGACTTGCGTGAAGTTGCCCGTGTATAAAGTTGGGGCAGGGCTGGTATGAGGGTCAATCGTCGCTGCTATATAAGCACCGCCACCATCTGGGATGAGATAGTCGATGTTTTCGGTATATTCTTCATATTTTCCGGCGGTTAATGGCACAGTGTCACCAATCGCAATCAGGCGATCCACATAAAGCCGTCTATCATGCAAACTAAAGATTTCGATGATATGGGCATCAATACCAGCGATACCATCCGTATCTGTACCCAACCAAGGACGACTGAACAATGTTTCATCAATCCGAATCGTCCCCGTTGAAACTTTCATGTTGCCACTCGTGCCATCAGTGCCATCGTCATTAATGGCGGTATAGTCTCCTGTGAATAAGTTCACTTTTAGACAGTTACCGTAACCATCCGCGATGCTTGTTCCAGCACCTGCGCCTCTATCGACACAAATCATCGCCTGTTGGCTAACGTACACTTCGCTATAGGAGTAGTAAATTATGGAGAGCGCCTCGTCAATTTCAAAGCCGATGTAAGGACCTGCTCCCGGTACACCAGGGGTTAAACCGATAGATGATTGTTCGGTTGCAGTGAAATCGCGGAGATTCAATCGCCATGATTCTTCAACACCGCCACCATAAGCAAAGTATTCCAATTCATCCGCTTCAACAACACCAGAAACCATCGCTTCCGGTGGCATCGTGGGGTCAAAGACGACAATCGAGTCGATGACAAATTGACCATTAACGTTGAGGTTGACATTCGTAATCGTAACATCATAAATGACACTGGGGTCTAGCCCATAGAAGGGGCGGAAAACGCGATTACGGAAAGGCGTTATCGGGTCGGGTGTGTTGTTAAAGTCTTGGCAGGTTGTCGCACCTGTACCACGATTTGCAACACAGATAGTATAAGTCCCAGATATCGGTTGTAATGTTGTACCCAGTGCGAAACCTGAGCCACCCGTCACTGCGAATGTCAGGTCAGGTGGATTGGCATCTAGGGTACGCATGGCAATCACATTGGTATATAAGCCGCTGCGAATTTCTGACCAGTTTGCTGTAAAGATATTGCGGACTTGTAGTGAATCTACATCGTGATAACCCACATTCAACGGCTCATTTGTGCCGAAGGTGCTATCAATGATAGCGAAGGCATCAATCACGATGAAGCGACCTTGCAAGTTGTTTGTGACAGTCACAACATAAGTTGCTGGGTTGACATGCGAGTCGTTGTTGCAGGTTATGTTATAGAAGCCGTTAACAATGCTCGTCAAACTGAGACCGCCTGCCGTATTTAGAATACCGGTTGTTGTACAGTAGAAGTCGCCTGCCGTTACCTCGTAAACAGCCGATGAACCTGCGAGTAGCGACCATCCACTGGTGTTAAGCGAGACGCTGGTTATAGTTGGGGGGGATCCGGGTATTGTCGTTTCAATTTCAATATCAAAGTAAGAACCAGCTCCACCCATACCCTGCATATAGAGGACAAAACCAGAGTTGTTCTTGAAACCGAAGGTGGCAGTATCATCCAAAATATTGGTGCGATGGATTGTATTGTTGATAGCAGTTGGCATGTTTACTGCTAACCAGTTACCTTCGGTAGTACCAGCAGCATCACGATAATCAAAGACAAAACTAGCATCGTCATACAAACCGACATCTACCGGAATACGACTGACTGCACGCACGAGAATGCGAACTTCCATAGGATTGCCATTGGCATCTGTAGCAGTGTAACTAACAATCGCTGACCCTGTATTATTATCGTTTAGCCCGATTTCCATCCGTGAATTGACGAGTGACAGGCTACTAATAATACCATCGCCAACATCGTAGATGATTGCGTTACTGAAAGTGAACGGATAATCCATACGATAGATGTTATTTGTTGTGTCGTTAAACTCAGGATTCGTGAGTTCTGACAAGAAGTAATTGTTTGTGAACGATGCAAATGGGCGTAACACACCTTGTACAGATTCTGTTGGAGGAGCATCTATATCCAGAACAATGGTCGTGCCGACGTTGCCTGTCACACGGAAAATATCGTCTTCGGGTGTTCCATCACCCAATACAATAGCGGGTGCTGCATCTAAGGCAGTGTCGTTCACGGCATTAATTTGTATCAGAACCGTCCCTATTTCTTGAGCGCCACTTTCATCACTGATGGTATAGGTGTAGATGATATAATCCGGCCACGCATCATCGTCGGCATAAGTGAAAACTGTACCACTCAAATTATTATTTGGATCGCCGGGAACGCCACCAGGGAAGTCAGCCGGGTCGGGTGGGGTGGTGCTTTCTAAGGGCGTGCGTGTCGTATCAGTATAGAAGTGCTGCGGTGGGCAGTAGAATAGCAGACCATTGTTGATGCCTTGACCGAGAACAGACCCTCTGTTGGCATCTGTATATGCACTGCCACATTGCGTCCCATAGATAGTCGGTAGTTGCTGTAGCGCAAAGGTCAATTGACCAAAACCCCCACGTACTGCATTATTCAGGTCGATAATAATCGGACTGCTATTAGCTCCTGCATTTCCATTGTCTTCATCAAATATCGGTAGGTCAGCAGCCGTAGGTACACCGCCCGGTACACCAACCGGTGTATAAGGGCTGTATTGGTCAATGGCAAGGTCAAGCAGATTGAACTCGAAGGCACCAATATCAAGAAGATAAGTCCCTGTATCGGTTGCATTGCCTTCTTCCCAACTCGAAAGGTCAATGACACGATTATTATTGTTAATGTCTCTATCAAATGGGGCAGAGGCTAGGTCAACATCGCTACCCACAGTGACATTACTACGGTCAATGCCTTGGCTAAACGTATCTGGTCCACTGCTTGTTTGGCGCAAGCCCCAGAAGTTGACATCATTCATGGTGAGTGAACCAGTACCAGACCCAACAAAGTCGTTTAGAGGGTCAACATTGAGGAGATTGCTATTCGCAGCCATCTCGGTACTGCAAGTACCACTATAAGTTGTCCACCACCAGTTACGGACTGTTGCAGCACCACCGCCTGCAAGGTTATTGCAAGCTGTAATGGCATCACCCGGCGATGTGTAAATCCCTGATGTTGTTGTTGTGGTGTAAACCAAATTATTGAAGAAGTCCATATGGACATCGCCCGATGCCAGCGTTCCGAAACCGTTGGCTAGGCGATTACCGCGTCCCACGATACTGCTGAAACCAACCGTGACATTATTGCCAAATGTATTGTTGATGACCGATAGATTGGGTACATGATAAGCATGGATAATTGGCGCACCAGTTGTTCCACCGGGTACATTGTTGATGAATAGATTGCTCGCCATCCGCAAGGGGAAAGTTGTCGTAGTTTCATCAAAGGTTTGTACTGCGACGACTGTACTTGCCGTATTGCCATTGAAGTCATTTGCCACCATATCCAGCGCACTATTATTGGCGAAAAACACGCTTGGCCAAAGGTCTGTGATGCCACCTACGGCAGTTGCTATATTGTTGACAAACGAATTGTCAATCAATTGCGCTTCAGAGCCAATAATACCAGAGTCTATAAGGGCAATAGATGGGAAAGCGAAGTTACTGCCTGTAAAGCCCGCCGTATTGCCGCTAAAGGTATTGGTTTGGAGCAAGATACTATCGCTGTTGAAAATCGAAACGGGCGTAGTATCGCCATCTGTCCAACCACCATATACACTGCCATCTGACGTACCAGCACCAAAGATGTTGTTCTGCAACACGAGTCCGTTACTATTGAAGGCAACAAAAGCCTGATGCGGACTTGAATCGGTCAAGAAGGTGTTAGACGCTACGAAATGGAAGCCGTAGAAGGTGATATTGCTGGCTGAATCCAGATAGACACCAGCCTGACTAGGGAATGTTTTGGTGACTGTGCCACCAGTCGTATCATAGCCGGTTGCCATCGTGTATGTGCCATTGTCATACTGCGCTGCTACACGAATGATTGATGCAGGGAAGGCCGCACCAGTGATGGAGTTATAGCTATAGATACCGATATTTGATTTTGTCGAGGGTATCAATAATGGCGTGACATATTCGCCCGGCATCACGATGATACAATCGTTTGCTGCTGCTTGTTGGATTGCAAATGCAAGGCTGGTATAGGGATTCGATAATGAACCATTTTGTAGACCATCTACAAGAGCCTGCCCAACGTAGATAATTGTCCCTGTACAAGCTGCTGGAATAGCGTCCGGTGCGATACTAGGATTCTGGACATTGCTCAGGTTAAATTCTGGCGCACCGAGCATTGAGAGACCGGCACCATAATCAGAGTCGAAGCTATTGGCACCAGCCCCTAATGGCAGTTCAGCAGAATGTGTTTGTAGATAATCGAGCAGAGCATCAACACCGGCTGCTGACCCTGTATCAAATGTTGATTGCATGGATGGGTTCGACAATAGCAAGGCTGCCATACCCCCGACATGCGACACGGCAGATGATGTGCCACTGAATCCTGTCGTCGCAATCGAGCCATCAATTGTGCCATCACAATTTCCTTCGGTTGCGCCGATATCAGATAGCTCAGTATCGACATTCGAGAAACTCACAAGATGCGGACGTATCTCGTCACGGGTGAAGGGGATGGTAGGCGCACTATTTGCTGATGGGAAAGTCGGTTGAGACCCATTGACACCAAATATGGGTCCAATTGAACTGGTGGGTAACAATGCGAAATTTGATGATTCGGTTGCACAAACCGCGCCAACAGCAATCACATCTGGCGAATCGGCTGGACGTGCTAATGTACCGGAAGCAAATGTTGCAACGGATACACTCTGGATGAAGACATTGCTTGGCAATTCGTCGAACGATTGAAGTAATCCGAAGTCAAAATAACTTGCTTTCTGAGGAATCAATTGCACTTGGAAATCAACAGGCGTGTCGCCTTTGTCTCGTGTAATGACGATTTCTACTTGGCAGGTAAATGCCCAATCTGCACCGGGGTCTGTACCGGGGAAGCAGTTGGGGCGGAATACGGTAAACGCCGCCGATGGATTATCCAAAACATTGAGGCGACTCGCATTTCTTGTATCTATTACTGTACCGCCGCCAGCTTGTTGCAATGTGATGTCGAAGTCTTCAACGAAGGCCGGTAAGGGAGAGCCATTTTGCCCACTCCCACCAAAGCCATTCCAATCGCTCCAACTAACACGAATTTCATCATTCGCCGATGCTTCAAAGACGACTGTGACAGTGCTGCCGGGTATTGTGCTACTGAAATTAAATGCCGTATATCGGCTTGTGCGTGTCGCAGTCCCGGCGAATACTCCCGGTGCATTGATACCGTTATTGCCGGCTGCTGCAAAAATCGCAATGCCTTCATTACGCGCAGCCGCTAATTGTACATAAGCATCATCTTGGTCAACATCAGAACGACCTGTACCGTCGCCCGGTGATTGATTAGCGGTCAAGTCAAGTGCGATGACGATAATATCAGCATCGACATCAGAACTCCGTGCTGCAGCGATGGCGGGACCTAGGGCATCAAAGTTGATGGCTGTAATCCCAAAGACCGTTGAGTCGGGGGCAATGTCACACAGAATCTCTATCACACCTAGCCCATGGTCACTCGTACCCGTGCCAGTGACGACTGAGTCAAAACAGGCATATTCTGGACCCGCCGTTGAACCAGCGAAACCAACATCAATAACTGCAATGTTGACACCTGTTCCTGTGAACCCAGCATTATGCCAATCTTGAACGCCGAGAATGTCATAGCCTCTTGTTACAGCCGTGCCAGTCGGGGCTTCGGCACTTGATTCTGTCGAGCCTGTCGAAATGGCTAATGCCGGACGACGCATGGCAATCACGCGCTCATCTTGGGCAATCGTCGTGAGATTGGCAATCGGCACAGCTACAACTGAATTATCACGTCCAAAGCTATAAGCAGTCGCCTGTGCATTTTCCACAACTGGCACAATATCAATCGGGTCTGTCTCATCGGCAACGACAATTTGGATGAAGACATTGTTGTTTTCATCAAATGAGAAACCGTAGTTTTTAAGATTATCAAGCATTTGCGCTATATCGGTTACACCATAAAGTGATGCTTGCAAGAGGTCATCCATTTTTGCGAATGCAAGCGCCTCTGTATCAACTTCGGGCGTTGTTTCTGGTGTGACTTCTGGTGTCACTTCGGCAGTTGCCTCTGCTGTGACTTCTGGCGTGACTTCAGCAGTTGCCTCTGCTGTGACTTCAGCGGTTGCCTCTGCTGTGACTTCTGGCGTGACTTCGGCAGTTGCCTCTGCTGTGATTTCCGGCTCAATAGTGACGATTTCTGTTACTTCTGGCGCAATAGTGGTTGCTTCTGGTGTCGAATAAGGCGTTGCCTCTGCTGGGATAATCAGACTTGTCGTATCAATAACATTCAGCGTCACATTGTCAATGCTCGTGCTGCCTGTATTGGTATCACCTGTGCCGAAACTGACTTGACCAGCGCCGAGTGGGTTGGCATCGCTATACACAATCCCTGCAACGCCGTTCACACTAATGATGATAGTGTCATTAGCTGCGACTATCTGCACATTGAACCATGTTGGCTCTGTGCTGGCTGGCAATGTATAGAAATCAAGCAGTTCCGTTCCACGATAGAGACGGCTACTGCCTGCGGTATTGAAAATTGCTTGATAGGTTTCTGTTCCTGAACGGAAGGAAATAATGGCTGTGTTGTTGGGGTCAACACGAACTTGTGCATTCAGTTCAAAATTTGCCTGATTAAATCCGTCAACAGCGGCTGTAGAACTTGCTTGTAAACTACTCAGATAGGTATTATCAACGTCTGTTGTCGTTTGCCAATTTGAGAGCAGCCATCCATCCCCAGTAAAGGCTTCAAAGTCATCGTTAAACGATGTCATTTCAGGAATGATAGTTTCTTCTGTCGGGACACTTTCAGTCACTTCTGGGGTGACTTCACCGACCGTCTCTGTGACTTCACTGGTCACTTCAGGTTCAGTAGTGGGTGCTTCCGTCACTTCTGCTGTTACTTCTGGAAGTGAGTCTGTCGCCGCAGCAGTGGGTGCTTCCGTCACTTCTGCTGTCACTTCTGGAAGTGAGTCTGTCGCCACAGTAGTGGGCGCTTCCGTCGCTTCTGGAGGCGGGTCTGTGACCACAGTAGTCGGTGCTTGAGTCACTTCTGTTGGAACAACCGTAACAGGCGTTGCTTCCGTCACAACTTCTGTAGGTTGCTCGGTTGCTATCGGTGGTTCTGTTCCACTGATAGAGTCATCAGTAGGAATCGGCTCTTGGGTTGTTTCTTGGGCGCGAACCAGCGGATTTGATGCTGGTAACGATAAAACAACAAGAAATGCCACAAGAAGTATAATGAAGGCTTTTTTGGATGTTAAGTTCATGATTGCTCCCCAACTGCCGTTTTCGACAGGGTTTATTAGATTTTGCTACAGGTTGCTATGAATGAAACTATAAAATGTTGGTGCAACCTTGTATCAATATTTCTACATGAAAACAGTCTTGGCACAATGATGCCAATATACTGTACATAGCATACTGCATTTCTGGTTTAATTGTTACGTGAGGTTGTAAAAATTTGTATACGTTTCACGGAATATTACAAAACGTGATACGGGATGATGCTGTTATGTCCCTGATAGCTGCGCTACAATAGGTCTAATTTCCTATAGGTAGCGTGGAGCATTATGTCAGCAGAAAATAGTGTGAGCGATAAGTCGCAACGAGAAACAGGTGCTGTTATTCATCGCCGTGAATCAATGCGTCAGATTTATTTACCCTTTGCTCTGGGATTATTGTTACTCCTGACAATGCTGCTGATAGTTGCATTGCCGTCTGCTCCGATATGGCGTATTCGCGCACAAGCAGTCGCCGATTGGACGGTTATAATTTTATGCCTGATACCTATCGTGTTTTGTATTTTACCGCTATTTATGCTTCTCGCTATGAGTGTGTGGGGTATGAATCGTGTTCATAGCAGCACAGAGCGCCCTTTACGCAAACTAGAAAATTTAAGCGCTGGACTCGCCACACGCATTGACAATGTTAGCGAGTATATCAACCAAAAAACAATTGATACCAGTAGCACAATTGAACCTGTGATGACTATGATAAGTGCTTTTGATACTCCGCAAGTAACAGATGAGGAGGTTTCCGATGACGGAACAGAATAACAAGCGCCCGAAGATGAGTTGGAAGACGCAGACTTATATGCTAGGGGCTTTCTTGGGTGCAGCGATAGGCTTTTTATCAGCTTATTTCTTTGCACAAGAGGCCGAAGAGAATACGGAAAATGATGAATGCCCGAAAGTGCCGCCGAGTACGATGTTAGGTTTGGCATTATCGGCGATTAGCTTGGTGCGCCAAATCTCAGAAGTGGGTAAAAAAGAGAAGAAGAAATAGCTGATGTGTGGACGATATGTACTTTCCGCCGAACCGCAACTGGTTCAGCAAGAATTTAATTTGAGCAATACGCCGCAACTTGCAGCGCGTTATAATATTGCGCCATCGCAACCGGTAGCCATTATCACCAATCAAGTGCCGGATGAACTCATGATTGTCAAATGGGGATTGGTGCCGAGTTGGTCAAAAGACCCTAAAATTGGCTATAAGATGATTAATTCGCGTTCGGAAACTGCCCACGAGAAACCCTCATTTCGTGCGGCATTCAAGCGCCGTCGCTGCCTGATTCCAGTCAGTGGCTTCTATGAATGGACAAAAACAGATGATGGTAAGCAGCCGCATTACATCCATGTGAAAGATAGTGAGGTATTCTCGTTCGCTGGTTTGTGGGAAATCTGGCATAGTCCCGATGGTGATGAAATGTGGACAGCGACTATTCTCACCACAGAGGCTAATGAAGCGATTGAACACCTTCATCATCGGATGCCCGTTATCTTAGATGGCGAAAATCGAGATATTTGGCTTGATGGCGATTCCGATGTAGGCGAATTGCGCTTGCTGATGAAACCCTATGCTGGCGATAAAATGGCACATTATCCAGTATCGAAAGCTGTTAACAGTGTGAGAAACGACAACCCGACACTAATTGAACGCGATGACCCACCGACACAACAAAGCATGTTCTGATGTTACTTACCTCATGACCTCTACAAAAATAGGAAACGCAACATTCCGTAGGGGCGAACCCGTGTGTTCGCCCCTACAGGATGAACGGTGCTGTAGTTGCCTCTAAAAACTACGAATAACAAGGATTGTCAGCAAAATGATAATCATAATGCCAATAATCATAATAGTGCGATTGAGTAGTAGGGGGGATGCTTGATTTTTCATCGAAAGCGGCTCTATGGGTGTTGGACTATCTGATTCTGCGGTTGTATTTAATGTTGGTACACTCAATTTTGCCAGTTCAATTGCTGCACCAGTCGGTGTGATGCTCGATTCATCGGCTACACGGTCAGCGATGGTATCATCTTGTTCATGACCGATACCTGTTATAACTGGAATCTTTGAAAGACATATCGCTTCTGCAATTCGATAATCATTAAATACCGAAAGATCTATATGGCGACCTCCACCACGAGTCAAAACAATGACATCAATTTGTTTCATCTGATTCGCACGGTTAATCGCTTCAACAATTGTGGTTGCGGCTTGTTCACCCTGTAACAAAACATCTAAAATATCAATTTGTGCTGTGCCGCCATGTTTATAAAAGGTACTCCGAAAATCTTCTACTGCGGCGCTGTTTTTGCTGGTAATTAGTGCAATGCGCCTGATAACAGAGGGTAAATCTTGTTTTTGACGAGGCAACAATCCGCGTTCTTCAAGGTGTTGTATGACATCGGTATCAAATTGGGCATCTTTTTTGTCAACTAAACGTATTTTTTCAACCTGAATTTGAACCTGCGCTTGCCTATCATAGACAGCAAGTGTGCCATAAACATCAACCAGAATGCCTTTACTGAGTGGGAAATCAATATTTTTGAGGTCATTGCTCCATACCATACAACGAATTGAGAAACCTTCGTCTTCAAGTGTTAAATAAACATGATGGCGGTCAGATTTGTGATAAGTTGTTATTTCGCCACCTAGCCAAAAATGTTCGTAACTGCTCAGGGGTATTGTAACGGAAATTGAGAAAAGATGGTACAATCTGAAACATGAATGAGATACGCGAGCAATTGAGACAACTGAATAAAGAACAACTGATTGACATCATC
>JAUZRW010000222.1 GCA_030950085.1 Anaerolineae bacterium | reverse complement strand
ACGTGGGACATGGGTTGTTCTCAAAAAATCGTGAGAAGCGTAAAAGTCCAGCGAAAATGAGGTTTATGTCTCCAAGCGTCGGTTCGCCGATAAGCCATAGGTGACCCACCTCAGTAACAAAGTATTCCCAAACGCATTTGCTGATGGGATAGAGGACATTGCCGTGCGTCCATTGCGGGTTACGCCTGCATAAATGGTGATTTGCCTATATTTGACTATGCAAATTACAACGGTTAGCCCGGAATATCCATCAATGACGGGCGTTTGCGATAGGGGAAGTGGATTTTTGTCACAGCTTCGGCTTTCGCTCGTTCGCCACGTCTATCATAGCGTGCTGTGGTGCTGACGCTAGCATGTCCGGCGATTTTCTGTACTGTCGCAATGTCTACACCATTATCCAGCATATCCCCAACGAAAGTCCGGCGTAAATCATGCGGTGAGAATTCGGCAACGTTCGCTTGTGTGACGCGTTTTGCCAGCATGTCATAGACGGTTTGTGCTGTAATGCCTTTCAACTTTTCAGCTTTGATTTTGCGAACGATTTTCCCACCTTTACGTATCGGCAAAAACAAAGCGCCCGTGTCCTTGCCGCGATACTGTAACCATTCATGCAATGCCTCATTCACATTATCAGGCAGATAGACAAAGCGTTCCTTATTGCGCTTGCCTTTGCGGATAAGCAGTTTATTATCATCGGCTGTATAGTCTGCGAGTTCTAACCCTGCGAGTTCGTTGCGTCTCATGCCAGTCGTATAGAGGGTGGCGAGTATCGCCATGTCACGCACACCGAGCGCCTGATTCTTATCATGATAACAAGCATCTACTAAGGCATTGATTTCACCTGATTTCACATCACGTCCGGCTGGAACGGTTTCACCTGTGACATTCTCAATATCACAAGCTCGTGCCATTGTCTCATTATCAATATAACCAAGTCTCCAACATTCTTTCAGTACCCGACGCAATGCGGATAACATGCGATTCGTGCTGCTATGGCTGTAGGTGTCTGCCAACTTGGAACGAATAGCGGTGGTGTGCTGATAGCGTAGCTTATCCCATTGGAAATTATAGACGGCGCTATCGTCTATTTCGGCAATAGGAGCGCCTGTCACAGTTGCCACAATAGATTTGAGGCTATGTAGTTGCACGCGGCGCGAACGCTCGGATAAAGACACAATGTAGACATGGGCAGGATTTCGAGCAACTTCATAATTTGCTGGAATGAGAAGACTATCATCTTCCTCAGTGGTAATAATATCTGTAGACATGGCATCTCTTTCTAATCATCTTTGTAAAGGCCTATTTACATAGACTATATTTTACCAGCACAATAGGGCATGGGCAAGTTGGTTTCACATACGCTGATGCTCACCCCACAGAAGGTCGCTTACTCGAACTCAACTTTTCCAATTTTCATGTAACCATCTACCCTACTATTTTACCTTTCGTGAAGCACGCTACCGCCCGTTTTCGTCCTTTTGCTATCCAATGACCGTATCGGCTGTTAATCAGATCAGCAGCAAAGGCTTCGTCAAAAAAAACAGAACTTTTGCGTGCTTTCCGGTTTGCGATCTACCGAACTTCCCAAATGCGAATAGTGCCATCAGAGCCAGCGGAGATCAGTTGTGTACCATCTAGACTGAAGATAATATCATTTGTGCCCCCGGGGTGAGCCGCTTCAATGACAAAATACTCTTCACCCGTCTCAATACTCCAAATACGAATATCTCCATTGGCATTATCACTGGCGACTAGGTGCCCATCCCGGCTAAAAGTAATTGTGTGTAATGAAATCCATAAGGGATCGAAATCATAGTGAACTTCAGCGAGTATCATACTCCAAACTTCTACAGTTCTGTCCATTGTGAAAGCAATCATATACCTGCCATATGGACTAAACGTGACACCTCTGTAATCCTCAAAGAAAAATCGAAACTCATCCAACAAGGCTGGTGTTTGGACATCCCACAATTGAATCCGTCGTTCAGATAAGACCTCGAGCACTTCACCACCTGCTGTGAACTCCAAACCAATGATGTTATCCCGGTCTGTTTGAATGCTGGTGTTGACTGTGCCGGTTGCAATATCCCACACTTGCACAACCTCATCCTCTGTCACCGCGGTTGCAAGAACCGTTCCATTGGGATGATGCGAGAGCTGACCAAAAGGTGATGCAAATCCAGTCAGTCTGCCCAAATTCTCGCCTGTGTTTACATCCCAAATGATCACAGAATCATCTAAGCCACCTGACGCAATTCGTGCTTTATCGGGGCTGAAGGCGACATAATTTACACGTTCGTCATGTCCATTGCTGAATGCTGGCATGGTTTCATTGTTGAGTGCACCGATCCACAGTGACGAGACAATGCTTTCTATGTTGATGGTTTGACCATCATGCTCGATAGTCAAATCCATCAGCAGGTCATCCGCATCAAGTGTCGTGATGCGTGAACCGTCTTGTACGTTCCAGAGTTCAATTACCCGATCAGACCGATGACTGACCATGACCGTCCCATCTTCACTGAAGACACTCTTGACATAAAATGCGTCCTGCCCTGCAATGGTGAAACGCATATCACCTGTCGTCACATCCCAGACAGTCAGATCATTGCCTACTCGTGCAACGATGAGACTACCATCTGCATTGAATGCGCTGTTGTACACCGCCGACGGTAAATCCGTCCATTCAGCTACAACGTCTCCCGATGTTGCATCCCAAACGCGCAATGTACCGACTCTAAACTGTGCAGTGGATGGACTACCGCCAGCCGTAACCCACTGACCATCGTCAGTTATTGCCATATCCTGTAAACGCAAATTAGCTTCAAAAGTGCTGATCTGTTCTCCGGTAGAGACATCCCATTGTCGTAACACATCATCAAGTCCAGTAGAGAACAGTGTGTTGCCATCGTCTGTGAATGCTAAGTCTGTAACCCATCTGCCTTGTCCCGACAAAAAGCGGGGTTCAGCCGATAAATCCTCAGCGTCATATAACCAGATGCCAATCCTGGTTGCGACAGCCAAAACTATAATTCCCCCCAATAAATAGACCACAAGCGTAGCTCGAAAATAATGAGTAAAATTAGCTTGTGGAGGAAAAAATAATGAGTAAAAAGAGTAGAAATCATTCGGCACAATTCAAGTTCCGAGTAGCACTGGAAGCAAATGGAGAATTGAAAACGGTCAGTGAACTTGCCAGCGAATATGATATACATCCGAGTCTTCGGGCGAGCAAGCGCGATTACCAGCTATGCAAAGTGGAGCAGGCAACTCACGTACTAAGAATTTCTCCAGCGTGATAACATGCTCCCAGTGATCCCCAAAGTCATATTCATAGAAAAGTTGGTAGCCAATCTCAGTGAGGTAAGCGTCAATGGGTTCGTCTGAATAGTGATCTTCACCCGCTAGGGGTTCGCTTGTGAAACTCTTGCAACCGACATCAAAACGATAGAGATGGTAATTCTCCCAACCCATCACGATTTGAACGATGCCATGGAGTGTGTGAAAGGAAATACCAGCAGGCACTTGGTGACCTTCCTTAGTAAGGTAGAAATTGTCACCTTTTCGCATTCCTACAAAAACCGCACCTGACGAGATCCCTGCGCGGTCGAGCCATTGTTGGGTGATGGTCAGTCCCCAATCCTGTGCGCCATAGGGGATGAGGCGTTGCTTCGAGCCTTTGCCAGATTTGACCCGTAATGCGAGTGTGCTACCAAACATCACCTGCAAATCATCGACATCAAGTGCGAGTAATTCTGCGGCACGAACACCGGTACAGAGCATGAGTGCCATCATTGCCGTATCTCGCAAGCCTTTGAGTGTATCGCCCCCGGGTGTGAGAATGAGTGTGGCAACATGGGGTGGAGTCAACCAGAGATGATCGGTATCCCCCTCATCTTGGACTTCGATAATGGTGATGGGTGCATTATTGGGATCAATAGCATTTCTCAGACGTGTTTCAAATTCAGTCATAAGGGCAAGTTTGCGTTCAGGTGATGAATCGGCTGGCATCAAGTCATAGAGCCACTGACGTACATCGTTGGATCGCAAGAAATGGCGATAGGCGGAGCGTACCGTCGAAAGATAATCTCCAGCTGTTTTCGCTTTTAGCCCCTCAATATCAATGAGTTGATCGCGCCATGCGGCAAGATCAGGGAGATGCCAAGGATTACCTACTGTGAGTTGCCACTCACAAAAGCGGTTCAGGCGTGAACGGCGTACTTTACTACCACCACCGGCATAAATCTGGATTGGATGTGCTTCAACTTGCTGAAGCTGGATGTCCCATGTCACCTCTCATAAATAGCTTCGTATATCTCAAGTAAGTTGATAAAATAATCATAATTTGTGTATTTACCTTCGTATATTTACTGCTATACGAAGGTATAATAATCACTAAAGAATATTGATGCAAAGGATATTATAATGGCACGCAATACAGTTTTGACCCAACACCAGCGTGAACAAGTTATGGGATTTCCACATCCTGATGAGACACGATTGATTGCACGCTCATATTTATTCTCCGAACAAGACACAAAAATTATCCGTCAGCAAGATTCTGAAAGTAACCAGTTTGCCTTTGCGCTTCACTTATGTGTCTTGCGCTATCCAGGACGCGTCTGGCAAATCAATGAACAACTCCCAGAATATCTCATTAATTTAGTTGCCGATCAACTGACACTGTCACCTGACCTACTGGACGGTTCTCAAGATGATCCACATTTACGACGGGAACAATTCCGACGCTTGCGCCAGCAATTTGGATTTCGTCTTTTCAATGATACCACAAAGCAACTCTTGCGAGATTGGATGCTTCCAACTGCTCTCAGTACCAATAAAGCCATTGTTCTGATGAATTTACTACTCTCGAAGATGCGTCAAGAACAAATTATCATTCCTGCACTTTCAAGCCTCGAAAATTTCCTGCATGGTATCATCCAAGAGACAAGCCTGCAAATCTATCAGGTCTTAACCTCCGCTTTGTGTACGACACTGCTCGCCGGCGCAATCAATCTCGGTGTCGAGAAAATGGCACTTGTTAGCCACCATGCCAACTATGATCGTTTAGCTTGGATTATTGACTGGTTCATCCGCGATGATACTTATGCTAAAGCCCTCGCCCAACTCACCCACTTCCAGATGTCTAATCCCTTTTCCTA
The DNA here is from genome assembly GCA_030950085.1 of Anaerolineae bacterium. Taxonomy (GTDB): domain Bacteria; phylum Chloroflexota; class Anaerolineae; order Aggregatilineales; family Phototrophicaceae; genus JAUZRW01. Next base: position 14,294 of record JAUZRW010000222.1, on the reverse strand, counting down.
TTATTGGGGTTCAGGAAGGCATTCTTCATCGGATGCTCAATACTTCCCTACTGGCAACTATCAATCGGCGATGACATCACACAATCCTTACTATGGTAAAGAATCGGGGATCGCCTTTTACACTCATGTTTCTGACCAACATTCCCCTTTTTTCACACAGGTGATTTCCACTCGCGTTCGTGAAGCACCTTACATGCTCAATGGCTTACTTCATCATGAAACCCAACTCGATATTCATCAACATGCCACCGATACCAAAGGCTTTACCGATCATGTTTTTGCCCTCTACAACCTGCTGGGCTTCCGCTTTGCTCCGCGCATTCGTGGCTTCAGTAAGCTCAAACTCTATCCCATCAAACACAAAAAATATTATCCAACTCTCAAACCCATGCTAGGGGCGCGCATCAATACACGCCTCGTTTACGAAGATTGGTTGGATATGCTTCACATCACTAGCTCACTTCGATTAGGAACGGTTACACCACCCGTTTTCCTACAACGATTGGCTCAATACCCACGCCAAAATCGCTGGGCAAAAACCCTCAAAGAGATTGGGCGTTTAGAGCAGACTTTCTTTTCCTTATATTGGATTCAAGATAAATTGTTGCGCCAACAGGTTCACCAAGCACTCTTCAAAGGTAAGACGCGCAATGCCCTTTCGTGGGCGGTCTGTATTTATCGACTGGGTCGTATTCATGATCGAAGTCTACAAGACCAACAATATCGTGCTAGCGCGCTCAACTTGGTTGTGTCTGCGATTACCCTTTGGAATACGATCTATATCGAAAAAGCAGTTGAACATCTTCGCAACAAAGGTTGGGAAATCACGGACAAACATCTTGAACATCTCACGCCGCTTGGTTGGGAGCATATTTCGCTCACTGGCGACTATATCTGGAATCCTACACTCTCGATGAGCTTAACTAATTTGAGGGACTTGCGCACCTAAATTACTTCAAATCCATTCCAAACACATCTGGGGAAGTTTCGGACTGGGAGCTATTATTATCCACAACAAGGGCTTGTTTGAATTCTTTGAGTGTCCATTGTTGTGGAGCAGACCGTTTTGTGTCAGGAACAATAGTGGGGTCAAGCGCCGCAGTCTGGTATTCTGCTTGTTGAAAGCCATCAATCATCTGCGCGAAAACTTCAAAATAGCCAATGCGCCGCCATTCGCCATCAGAAATAATGTCGATTCCTGCTTTTTCCTGCATCCCGATAGTAAAAGTAATGGCTTTGTCCAGTGTTTGGTCTAAAGCATCGTCGCTCAGATTCCCATTCTGATGGTCGAGAAGTAAGTCGAGTACCCACTTAGGACGTGGGAGACTCCCAATCACACTCGTAGGAAATAGCGTATCTATTACCATAAGTCACCTCAAAAAAATTATTTGTTTAACAGTAGTTCGGGTTTATCTGAACATATGGCATCTACACCAAGAGCCTGTAATGCCGCGATTTCTGATGGGCGTTCTTCGTGCCAGCAAACAATCCCTAATTCAGCTTCTCGTACTGCATTGATCCATTGCGGCGTGAGTAATTGATGCGGCTGTTCGGCGCGGTTTTCCCAGCAAGGATGAACATAATCGGCATTGATAGCCTGCGCTAGTAAAACAACATCCATAGTCACAGCACTAAATAAAATGGATGTCAGCGCATCAGGACGAGCCGCTTTGATGTCTGCCAAATAATCGGGACGAAATGCGCCAAAAATAGTGTTTTTGATATAATGGTACTCATCAAGTGTCCTGAACAGTGACACAGCCGCTTTGATGTTGATTTGCTTGATATCCAAATACATACCGAGTCCGAGTGAACGACAGACTTTAGAGACTCTGCCAAGATACAAATACAGCTTCTTTAAGGTCGAATTTATTTGAAAAATCGTAAGTCGGGTCAAATCTTAGACGTTCAAGGTAGGTATGAACGAGACGATTATTCAATGGGGTTCGCTCATGAATAATATCCTTGAATAAAGGTGTGACATGGACTCCCATTTTGCCGGCATGATGACCACAACTCGAAAGTGTTTTTGGTTTTCGCTCTATCAGCCATTGCGGTGAAGGTGCGAAAGCGTGCTTGCCGGGTTCGGAATGAAGAGTCAATCTTCCGTCTTCAAGCGGCAGATGGTCATTTTCATCTAGCTATAGATGGTAAGAATGGTTCTCTTACATCAAAACGAATAGTGGGCGCATAACGTAACACCAATTGATGGTCAACATCGGAGTGAATATGGGTGTCAAGTGTTTGTAAATTCTTGTCGATCATAAAATATCTCTGACTTTACTTTGGAACCAATGTTTGAGTCGTGTCATCATACTCGGATAATGTTCATCAACAAATTGCTCGATTTCAACAGTTTGGATTCGTTCTGCTGATTCAATCTCGCTTAGGGCGCTGCGATGTCGATGAAACCAGACAAACATATCAGCAGGTGTACGGTCTGGGAAGTATACGAGTGCTTTCAAACGTGTTAGGGTCTCTACGAAAGGTTGGTAGATGCTATCATGCCATTGAAGGGCTGTTTCTGCGAAAGAGTTTGTCCCCTCATCAGCTTGTGTTGAAAGGTTCTGATATACCAGAATGTGACGCAGCAAGATTGGATACTTACCCGCTTCGGTCAGCGTAATCTCGGATTGGGGTCTTGTTTTGTCTAACTGGGTCTGCTCGAAGAAATGTTGCTTTTCGATGGCTAAGATAATATCATCAATCTCATCGTCAGGATGAATCACAACATCTGACGTAAATGACCACACATAAGCCTCAATAGAGGGTGCTGCTTGTTGGCGTGCAACTGACACACGATGATTCCCATCACGCACAAAATATACCTCACTCACGCGGTACAGTTCAACCGGAGGCACCCCCCCTAAGTGAACTAAGGTATCCACCCGTCGCCAACGGTCTTCAACTTGGGCATGACGGGGGAAGAAGGCGCGAGTAAAATCGTCATAACGCCCCACACTCCCGACAATCGAATCAAGGGCTATATCTTGTAAACCCTCGTAGACTCGCTTTCGAAGCTGGAGTGCTTTACTAACCGCTTCAAAAGGCAGTAGCTGGTGCGGATGCTTGTCAAGCAATGCCATCAATTGCTCAATAATTGCCTTGCGCCGCGCCTGATTCCAATCTCGACGCGACAGAGGATAAGCATGATTTGTATTATCCATAAATAACAAGCCATTCAAGTCATTTTGCAGCATTACTGAAATGGTTTCCAACATTTTGCTCTTTTTTTTGCTATTGAGTCCACAGTAGCGATTTTTCAGTCTGCGGGTCGAAAAATTGCACCTGATCCATATCAAATTTGATTTTTACATTGTCACCGATTTTATGCCCATCCTCCGAAGGCGCTAGTATTAAGAAACTAAGCGAACCCACTCGAACATCAATCAGGTTTTCGCGTCCTAATGGCTCGACAATAAAAACCTCGCCGCTCACATCGCCATCAGGAGTGATAGCAACATCTTCGGGTCGGATTCCCAATATCACGGAACCATCATAAGCCGCCGGCTTCTCGCCACGCTCTTTGGGTACATCCATGCTAATCGAATCCGTCTTTACCACAAAACCACCATTGGATTGTGATACTTCGACATCCACAAAATTCATCGGCGGATTGCCCACAAAACCAGCAACAAAGAGTGTCTTGGGTCGGTCATATAATTCTTCAGGCGAATCGAATGCTTGTAGATGACCACCACTCATAACCGCGATACGGTCTGCCATCGTCATTGCTTCAACCTGATCGTGCGTCACGTAGATGGCTGTGATACCGAGATTTTTTTGCAGGTGCTTAATTTCGCCGCGCATGGTTAGTCGCAGACGAGCATCCAGATTGGATAGGGGTTCGTCAAAGAGCAGGACATCAGGTTCTTTGACTAAGGCACGTCCTAGTGCGACACGCTGTTGCTGACCGCCTGACAATTGGGTCAAGTGATATTATTTGGGCGAAACCGCACGGTAGCGTCCTTCATTTTTCAAAACTACTGTGAAGCAAATTGAAAATATACCTTGTTCGAGATGAACTTCTAGTCATTCGCGGATATTTTATCATAGGCATTGCCAAAATTTCCCTACAAAGCACGGTTTCCATTTCGTGAAGCACTCTGGATGGGATAATTGGGGTTAAAAAGCCAAAATATCAACCTAAATCGACAGTTTACTTCACAGAAGGTGCATTTCCTGAAGCATCCTACCGTACGCTTTCGCTGATTTAATATCACTTGCCCTATAAAAGAAATTGAGAGGACAAAAACAGTATGAGCAACGAACAGCACGAATTACCGGACAACTTCAATGTCAAGTTGCAACGTCACGGTGAGAACTGGCACGTCACGCGCCTTGCCGGACACGAGTACGAAATTGGCAACAAAGCGGCGCAACCGCCCGACGACACGGTGTTATCGAACCTTGCCGGAATGGGTTATGAGGTGGCGTGGGAAGCGAACATGCCTAGCACGCTGGGCAATCGGATTATTACGTTCGGGCGAGTCACACCGCCATCTGTCTTTGAGACGACCGGTGATGATATGGCTCTGTCGCCTGACATTCCTCTCAAGCCATTTGAAGTGAAAACAAGTCGTATCCAAATGATGTTGAAAAGCCTGAACCAAGGCAGAAAAGTCAGTTCGTGTATGATTATGGCTAATGGCATCCCGTGTGCGCTCCCAAACATGATCCTGTGGATTGAGTTGGGGACTTGCAGGGGGAAAATGTAGAGATTGAATCAAGATGTAGCCGATGCCGTTCTGTATCTTGCCAGCCCAGAAGTAAGTTTCATTACGGGTGTTGCCCTCCCCGTTGATGGCGACATCACGGTTGGATGATAGTAATTTGCATTAGCGATTGAGTGCCGTATAAATTGCAGCACGTAAGTCGTAAAGTGTCGTCAGTGCCGATTCATCGACTAATTGATTGTGCATGACTGCATTGCGTATAGAAGCCATCTGTTGCACACTCTTGCTGATTTTGAGCCATGCCTTATCATCATGTTTGCGTCCGATTTCTTCCAAAACCCCTGCTAAATCACCCGTTGTCATATAAGCAATTTGTGGATTTAAGTCTGCGTTGAGACCATACGATTGAATACGCTTGCGTTCATGACGAGTCCGTTCATCAGCATCTGTCAATAAATTGGAACTATCAATACGCCGATTGACTCCTTTCAAAATACTGTCATCCGATTTGTTATTGAGCGATAGCCGAATACTCACAAAATTACGGGTCGAAATTTCAATATCACGAATCAGGCGATAAGCCTTATCATTGAGGCTGGTCAAGACCGGAGCAAGATTCGCTACATCAACTTGACTCAGACGCTTATCATTCAATGCCAATTCATCAGCATGATAGCGTAAGGCTAGTTCCACATACCACGATTGAAAACGCAAATAAACTTGCCGATTAACCACTGTGCGCTGTGCAATCCCAGCAGAGAGCAAATGTTCACCATTGGAATTGACAGAAACGTGTAAATGACGCTGCCGCAATAGCCCTTCTAATAATTCTAGTGCGGCGGTAGGCAATTTTTTCCATACACTGAGCAAGCGTTCGGTGACTTGATGTTGCTTGGCGATATGATGAACAGCATTCAGCATAGATTGTAACGAGGTTTCTTTAAATGATTGTGCGATAGCCGATGCTGCGCCTAAATGCCCTCCCGTGATTTCATAGAGTAATTGACTATGTAATTCAGGGTATTGACTCTCAGGCAAGAGCGTCGCCATCATACCCACTTCTACCCCTGTAAAAAGTCGATAATTACTGCCGACTTCATAAGGAAATGTCAAATTTGCCTTGAAGAAATGTTGTAACAATGCCTCATGATTCCAGAATCCAACCACAATATGGTGCAACTTGAAGTTCCAACGATGATTCTCTAGTGAACTCATTACACTGAATAAAGTAGCAATACTGTCGTTCGGTTGGTCATGCACAGCACCAATATCGACCAGCAGTACCAAAGTCTGATTCTTCATCAAACCAACTTTTTCCGATAACCACTGCCACAAAACATCTAAATTTTGGCGCACATAGGCATTGTCTGGCATATCGTCTATGAGATGGTTTTTCTCGCATTGTGTGATGAGCCAAGTACAAAAGCCTTCGATTGTAGTCAGTTCATACGGCGGCAACACAACGCAGCCGGAAATTTCGTCCGGCAAGCGGCGCTCAAACTCTTTAAGCATATAAGATTTGCCAACACCCGGCGCACCATTCACAAAATAAGATGCAGTAGCATGAGATTCAATCCGATGTAAAATATTGTCGAATATCTCACGCATCGTTACCTGCTTCCCGTGCCAACCGTGCGAGATAGAGTGTAACCTTAGTTTCTAACGAATCCAGATGGCTTGTTTCGCCCATACGCTTAAGAATTAACGGATAGTCTGGCACAGAAAATTCATATAATTCATCTGTGATTTTTGTGATGACACTGGTTGTTTTTAAGGTATCGAGGCTGCGATGCAAGACTTCTGATGGCACACTGACCAGATTGGCATACGATTCCGCTTGTTCTAAACGAAAACTACGCGCATTGCCAATTTCATCTGCTACCCACAAAATGACATATTCACCAACCGGATCTAAATTCATAGATAACGTTTCCCGAACGTAAGCAATAAAACTACGCTCAGGGTCGCGGTCATTGAATACCTCGTCCAAATCACCCTGTAAAATCGTTTGGTCGCCGCGTTGTGCTACCCGACGCTGCACTTTATCACAGAATTTTTGCACAAAAGCCGGATGTCCACCTGTACGATTAACAATTTCTTGTGGAATCGAACGGGTTTTGAATTGCCAGCCTAAAATACTCAAAAACCCTTCGCGGACGATATGTTCAGCGTTTTCTGCTGTGAGATTGCCCAAAACTTCTTTCTGGAAGGTACGCATCCACGGGTCACTATTGGATGAATAAGGATTAGGATGCCGTTGATTGAGGCAGTTGTAGAGGCTCATGAATCCCGCAACAACAATCCGAAAGCGGCTACCATACATCGCGGATAGATTGCGGAAGGTCTCTATCAGTAAGTGGCGTTTATCGTTTGCATCAATATAACGGTCAATTTCATCGAGGACGAGTGCCAATTTCAACTGCGGGTTTTCATCCATACGCTGCCGTAGTGCCTGATACAAATCTTCAATATCTGTCACACTAGGCAATCCCAATTCAAAACCGAGTCGCATCGCACTGCCCTTATCGGATGGGTCGCGCATCCCTTCAAACGAGAAATTGATAACGGTATAATCTCGCTTTTCCAATCCTTGCTTGAGTGCTTTGAGAACCGAACTTTTTCCAATCCGCCGCCCACCATAAATCGCATAATTTTCGCCACTGGTGACAATGCGCCGAATGACATTTGTGCGCCCTTCAAAAATTGAGCGTACCGCGTCTACCGGTTGATTGGTCTTGAAGATGTCAATGTGTGCGAGATGACGGGCTTTTAGCATCAATGACCGCAAGCGCCCGATAGGATTAGTCATGTTGACTTCGGCAAGCACCATATCCAACAAACGCTCTTCATCAATGACGACTAGCCCTTGCCGCCGATATTCTTGTTCGAGCCGTTCTCTTAATTTGAGTGTACAACCTGGAATAAACAAGAAAACGAAATAATCTGGCAACCATTGTTTACTGTCGATAAATGTCCGTAAATCACGCAGGAAAACGGGTTTGGGACTTTCACCCGCCACTGTAATTAAAGCACACGTGGTATCCAAGACATCGGTTTTGGGATAGCGCAAAATATACAAACCACTGACCGTCAAGCTATTATCGCGGATATGCTCACCCGATGGGGACTTAACTTGCGACATGGTTGTCATTTGTGTGAAGTAACGAAACAACAAGTTTATCGCACCACGCTGTTCTGGGGTCATCTTCTCGGTATGGAAAGCAGACATCGCTTTGAGAGCTTGCCAATTTCGCAATAATTCAACTCGCGTTTCGATTTTGGAGAATATCAATTGCTCTTTACTTAACCCTAATGGAGCAAGTTCTTGCCGTTCAAGCAAATTTAATGCCCGTTCAGCAGTCATTTCACGCCGTTCTATGATGACTGTGCCACTCGCATCAGCTTTTAGTTTACGAAGACTATCTTGCACGCGCCCTAATGACCATGATTGATGCTCTAGCCGATATTCCATATCTTGGATAAATAGCATCATACCGGGGAAAACATGCGGTTTGCCCAATTCGAGCATTATCAGGTACAGTCCCTCTTGTACAATTTGGCGGACATCTTGTGGGATTGCAGCATCCATTACAATTTTTGTGCCGATTTGTGATTGTCGCTGCGAAACTTCCATGATACGCGCTTGTATATCTTCATTTTCCATGCGCTGTAGTTCGTCTTGCTCTTGAATCCGATATTGCAAGATAGCTTCTAGCACGCCCCAACGCCCCATCAGACGCAAATCTTGCAAATCGTCGCTATTACCGTCCAGACGTTGTTCTAATTCCTCAAAAAATTTCGCTTTCTCAGCTTGCAATATCTGGGCTTTTTTGAGTATATCAACACCCACATCTTGTAAAAGCAATACTTGGTTAACAGCCTCCGCATTCAATAAAATAGCGGCGGCGGCTTCTGGTGAATCCCCTTGAATCAAATCATTTAACAGATAGCCTGCCCATTCTGCATAATCACTATCATGATTGACTAGAAAACTCAGTAAATTCGGCAAGCGTGCAGCATAAGTTGTCTGAGTCAGCAGTGCTTTCACGATATAGCTCATCGCTTGTTGATTGCTACTGGCTAAATCACGATTCGGTCTCGATTTTGGGACACTCAGAATACGGTCTATGACTTGTGCAGCTAACTGACGCAATTCAGGAAATTCACACAATTCTTCTAGCAATAATCGCTTATCGAATCCTTTGTCATGGGTCATGCGCTCCATGAGCGAGGCAGTGAGAGCCGCCGCGTAATCGGCTATTGCTTCGGCACAATCAAAATACACACGCAGCGTTTTCTTCCGGTGATACGGCACTTTGTCACGCACCCCACTATTACGCATGGCAACATCATAACGCTCTTCTAGCGATTCCTTCGCTAAGTCACGATGTATCTTATCCAAATTGGATGTCCATTGTGGCGCACGCTGTACAATTTGGTCATTGGTCAACTTGTGCATAGAAGCCTCAACAGCCTCCAGACTTTTGCACATGACCGCTAATTCTGGCAATAAATCCGATGCCAACATAGCCGCGTGACGTGTACTATCAATACTGCTAGGGCGAACAAAGCGCCCATTTTCTTTCCGCAAGGCTTCGTTTACGGCATGTTTCGCCGTCGCAATACTGGTCTGATAATCTTCGCCATCCACAAATGTCAGTTCTTGGTCAGTAAACAACTCTACATTCCAAAGGCGTGTCCATTCTGGCATATCGCTATAACTCCATTGCTGGATGTTCGCCTGCCACAATGTCCCTGCCGGCATCCGATAAGGTTCATACTCTGCGCCGAGTAACATTAGCGATAAGCGTGCTTGCCCAAAATTCCCATCACACTGCCACTGATTCAGTAGTAAAACAGGCGCAAGTTGGTTTAACAATGCAAAGCCGCGACTATCATCTGATAAAACTTGCAAGCCTTGTAACACACTATTGACAACTGCATCGCTCAGAGTGAGGTCAAACTTTGCATCTTGTACCGCATAAGCACACAGCAATATCAATAACGACTCGACATCGCGTTGCTGAGTAGCGAGATGTTCCAGCAATTTTGTCAAGGTTTCCGCGCTATAATGCTCGCGCACATTCTCAGCCGTTTCACGGTCATCTTGTGTGTGTTGCTGTATCCAATCATCCATGCGAGTTTGTAAGATAAAGCGCAGCGTCCGCAAAATAGGTAATGTCTTGCGTTCAATATCCTTAAATGACAAGTCGGGGTTATCGCCCAAATTGACTTGTTCGGGGTCTACGCCACGTTTGCGCAGATTATCAATTTGAATATTAATCTGGTTAATCAGGGTTTCGCGCAGAGATTGAATTTCGTCCTCAATTTGTTTTTTACGATTTCTTAGTTTTGTTTCCCATTGTCGGGCAGTTTGCAAAATCACAGTATCTTGGCTACCCATATCGGGTAAATCCGTCAGGTGCAATTCGGGATTATCCATCTGTTGCACAAGTGTTGTGATATCATCGAGTAATTGTTGGCATGTCCGCAGTGTGCTGTCTTTTTGTGTATCATAGGCGGCAATCGCCACGACTGTTTCAATAAATTCTTTAGCCACCCGTTCAATATCACTCGCCGACAAATCTGTCATATCCAAATCATCAAGAGCTATCGAAGTCCCCAAATCAGGTCGTTCTCTCAATTCATCAGATAGAAAAACGGCAACCTGCATTTCGAGTGAATATAGAGCCGCTTGTGCCGCTTGCCACTGCTGCAATTGGGCATGTAAATCAACTGTACGCTCAATTGCATTGTCAGTCGCACTAGACTTGATATCTTTGAGTAAGTCACTGCATAACTGCGTTGTGATATTGCGGTCACGCTTGACCTGTTTTAAGTATTCGGATAACGTATCATCAATAATCGATAAATTTAAGTCACTGGCTGACAATTCATCTGCCCTATCATCGACAATAGCCTCTTCATCAGCAACAGGAACATCATTGGCTATCGGCTGCGGCTTAGAGGATTCGACAGGAATTTCATCATCTACTGGGGATGCTTCCGATTGTGCTACAGGTTTGGATTCTTCTAGCACATATTCTGGGGCAACAAAAGCACTACTTAACCACAATGCGCTTAAACAATTATGCCATTGTTGCGGTTCTTCCTCATCTAAGTCACACGCAAAATCATAAAATTCATCAATAACGGTAATCGAATAAAAGCCTTTGTGTGCGATTTCTGGTGTCCACCCTTCGCGCATATTAAATCCAGCGATAAGTGCCGCTTCGTGGATGTGGTTAACAACATCCCGTTGCGAATCTGCCCAGAGACCAATAATCGCGGACGCGACATCAGCATCCACCATCATACTATGAAGTAAGCCCTCGCGGACTGTGGTATAGGCTAATCGTAATATCCTTGTTGACTTGGCTCTAAATCCTTTTACACGAATAGCACCTAAAAATGCTTGTGTGGCAAATTTCCTTAAGCTAACAGAGGCTTTAGGTCGATGCTTCCATGCCATCCGCATAACCTCATCCCTAAAGTCTTCTTTCATGAGCGCACTCGCATAATTCCACGCATAAAAATTCCTACCAGAATCGTCTAATGATGTTAAGTGCATTCTACAGTCCTTATAGAGTTAGTCGTGTAAATTGTATGAAGCCTTCTTCAATATTGTAATGCTAAGTCAAAAAATTGCAGCTAAATTGTGGCAGTCTGTCAAGAATACCGTACAATTGCAGGGTTTAAATTAAACGCTACAATGTCAGATGTCAGGTTTAGAATTAATTTTTCTTGAGGGCATATTTTATGACACATAGAGACTATCCTTTTCAACCCATTTCATTTACTAATGTCACTATTAGCGATAATTTCTGGTTGCCGCGTATTATTCGAGGGGCATCGTGGCAGAAACCAAATGGCTGCGTGGATTCCTCATAAGCGGTAAAATCAACATTATGCTCTTTAAGAAAACAATCAAATAATTTGTAGGGGCTTAGCGTGCTAAGTCCAATTAATGTCGTTATCTGATTACATTTCCAATCTATAATAATGACTTATTCTCTGGGAACAGTAGTAAGGTCTGGAAAGAAATCACAAAAAGATGAACCGCAAAGGCGCGAAGAACGCAAAGAAACCTATTCAAAATGATGCTCTGCGTCTCTGTGCCTCTGCGTTAAGCATTTTATAAAAACATAGTAAAGATTATTGGTGTTAGAAAGAGGCGCAAATGTACACTATTGGAATCGATTTCGGGACATTATCAGGACGGGCTTTGCTGGTCGATACTCGTGATGGTCGTGAAATTGCTACGGCTGTCTTTGACTATCCTCATGCTGTCTTGGATAAGGCGCTACCATCAGGAAAATCTTTGCCGCCGGAATGGGCATTACAGCATCCGCAGGATTATTTGGATGTTTTCACCCATACTATTCCTGCCGTATTAAAAACGAGTGGTGTAGACCCACAAAAAATTGTCGGTTTAGCAGTTGATTTCACCGCAAGTTCTCCTATGCCCACAAAAACTGACGGAACACCTCTCTGCTTTCTCGATGAATACAAAGACGAACCGCACGCTTATGTCAAATTATGGAAACATCACGCCGCACAATCTCAGGCAGACCGCATTAACGATATTGCGCGTGAACGTGGCGAATCATGGCTCAAACGCTATGGTGGGAAATACTCTTCTGAATGGTTTTTCAGCAAATTACTACAAATCTTAGATGAATCGTCTGCAATTTATCGTGAAATTGACGTTTTCATTGAAGCGGCGGATTGGGTTATCTGGCAATTGACGGGCGTAATGACACGTAACACTTGTACCGCAGGGTACAAGATGCTCGTGCAAGATGGCAAATACCCATCATCCGATTATTTTGCGGCACTCAATCCATCATTTGAAAATGTAATTGCTGAAAAAGTTCAAGGTGATTTCACGCCATTAGGAGGCAAAGTCGGTACGCTCACAGAAGAAATGGCAGCAAAACTAGGCTTACAATCCGATGTTGCCGTAGCCGTTGCTAATGTCGATGCCCATGTAACTGCTCCGGCTGTCAAAGCAACACAATCTGGCGTGATGGTCATGATTATGGGGACATCGACTTGTCATATTATGTCCGCCGACAGTTTGGAAGAAGTCGATGGTATGTGCGGCGTTGTCGATGGCGGTATTATTGATGGTCTCTATGGCTATGAAGCAGGACAATCGGCTGTCGGTGATATTTTCGCATGGTTTGTTGATAATGCTGTCGCACCCGAATATCACGAAGCGGCAAAGGCTGTCAGCTTAAATTTGCATGACTACCTAGAGCAAGAAGCGGCAAAGCAACAAGTCGGGGAACATGGTCTGATTGCCCTCGATTGGTGGAATGGCAATCGCTCGACACTCGTTGATACTGAACTGGGTGGTTTGCTTGTCGGGGCAACACTCGCCACTCGCGCTCCTGATATTTACCGCGCCTTGATTGAATCAACCGCCTTTGGCACACGCGAAATCATTGAGGCTTTTGAAGCACGCGGCGTTAAAGTCAAAGAATTGATAGCGGCTGGTGGTCTACCGGACAAAAATGCGCTTTTGCGTCAAATTTATGCGGATGTAACCGGACGCACATTCAAACTAGCTGGTTCATCGCAATCTCCTGCTCTCGGTTCAGCTATGCACGCGGCTGTTGCAGCAGGTATTTATCCTGACATTAACGCGGCTGCCGAAAAAATGGGCAAGTTGAAAGACGAAGTTGTCTCCCCTATCCCAGAAAATCAAGTCGTTTATGACCAACTTTATACAGAGTATAAGACACTCTACAACTATTTTGGGCGTGGCGCGAACGATGTTATGAAACGCCTCAAGAAAATCCGCAACGAGGTTCGAGGAGAGTCTGTATGATATTGCCGAAACTACGCTACACAGTTTGTAATTTGCACGCCGAATTGCCCAAAAATAATCTCGTCGCATGGACAAGTGGCAATATTAGCGCCCGTGACCCCGAAAGCGGCTTGATAGTCATTTATTGATAAATGATACCCAACCACTAAATCTGGCATAAAAATTAGGTGTTCTTGCATTCTTGATTCAGTTTGGTCACTAATTGCTGAACTGCCCCATTAACATCGCTTCGGGCATCAATATAATTCACTTGAATCAGACGACTATTAATATCACAATCTTCAATGAGCATTGTATAAATTGGTTTGCCTCTCATGTCAAAATAAAACCATTCACGCTCAACCTCTTTGCGATACGGCATTGAGGCATTAGAGAGTAACAGTACCATATGATTGGCTTTCCGTAAGGCAGCTTCTATTTTTTGACTCCACATATCGCCGGGCCCAATATTGTTGATATCTTGAAAATAGCTGATGTTCGCTGCGTCGAAGGCTGTACCGACTTGTTTTGCCACCTCTACATTCGGGCGTGCATAAGAAATGAACACATAACAATCATCGCTACTATCTTCTGAATTAGTTGCCGCTAATGCCTCTTTTGTGGGTATATCCGGCAGCATTTGATAACCAATAATCATTTTCTGGTAACTGCTCAGGGGTATTGTAACGGAAATTGAGAAAAGATGGTACAATCTGAAACATGAATGAGATACGCGAGCAATTGAGACAACTGAATAAAGAACAACTGATTGACATCATCTTGGAGATGCGTGGGCAGATTGA
>JAUZRW010000221.1 GCA_030950085.1 Anaerolineae bacterium | reverse complement strand
TCTGCCCACGCATCTCCAAGATGATGTCAATCAGTTGTTCTTTATTCAGTTGTCTCAATTGCTCGCGTATCTCATTCATGTTTCAGATTGTACCATCTTTTCTCAATTTCCGTTACAATACCCCTGAGCAGTTACAAATTTTCTTTGCGCCTTTCATCCTTTGCATCTTTGCGTTACGCATTTTCTAAGCACTTCTCGGACTCTACAATAATGCACACTATGGCAGATAGTCTAAGTACATTAAACTCTTGTGCGGAATCGAAACAGCAGGAGAAACAATGCGCCGTGAAACGCTGATTATTATTGCCAGTATCTTAGTGAGTCTCATATTTCTAGTATTGGTGCTGCGTGATGTCCCACTAGCAGACGTTGGGGCGGCATTGCGACAAGCAAACTTTTCATGGGTCTTGTTTGGCTTTGTCATGGTCGTATTCAGCATTTGGACACGGGCAGTCCGTTGGCGAGGCTTGCTCAATAATCGCATTTCGTTACGCGACGCACTCTATTTGATGGGCATTACTTTTATGCTGAATCAGTTGCCTTTAAGAGTGGGCGAAGTCGCACGCGGATTATTTGTCACACAGCGCGATGTTCCCTTCATGACAGCCGCGACCAGTATCGTCATCGAGCGCGTTCTGGATATATTAATCGTCGTTTTGATGATTGCGGTAGCTGTCCCCTTTTTGCCCGATGCTCCGCAACAAGTCACACAGGGCGCAGTTATTTTTGGTATCATCGGTGTTGCTGGATTCGGTATTCTGCTATTTTTCGCTTATATGCCACAAGTTGCCCATCGAATCTTAGATTTCTTCCTCAGAATATTGCCTTTTCTCAGCCGTTTACCACTGGCAGATTGGCTAGACCATACACTAGAGGGATTACGTCCTCTAACACACTGGCGCACTTTCGCCCATGCCATTGTGTGGACACTGATTTCATGGATTACTTCTCTCTTTACACTGCTTGCCTTGTTGCGTGCCTTAAATATTGAAACCAATTATTGGCTGATGTCCTTTTTGGGTGTGGCGCTTGCCTCTCTCAGTATTGCGATTCCTGTTAGTGTTGCTGCCATTGGCTTGTTTGAAGGCGCAGTCATCCTTGCTGGCGAATTAGTGGGTATCGACACTGTATCGGCGACGGCTCTCGGCTTTCTTTATCACGGTAATGCCGTATTAGGCTACATTGTCGTGGGTGCGGTTGGCATGTTCTCACTTGGCATTTCAATAGGGGATGTTTTCAAGCGCGATGAATTGCCAGATAAGAGCTGACTTTATGGAGGCTAAAACCGTGTTGCCGACTTTGATTTCGGTCATGGGGAAATCGCCATCTAGTGATCAGATGACTTCACCCACTCTGAGGTCTGCGGCATTGACCCACTTGTCATACAATCGGCGCAAAATCTGGTGGTAGAATAAAGACACATGAGCATTGTCCCAACAGGAGGCTATCATGACCTTTGAAGAAGTATTACGAGTGGTTGACCAATTTTCAGAAGATGAACGCCAGCGATTACGCCAGTATCTCGAACAGATGGAGATAACCAACACCCACACAGATTTGAAAGCGGGTACAATGGATGTCGATGTGTTGCTGGCAGCCGTTGATGACATGCGACGTGGGCTGTCTAATGATGACCTGAACGAGATGCTTGCTGCGATGAATGAAGAATACATCAAACCTGCGGACGACAATCTATGGGACAACTGATTTACATCATTGATACCAATGTAATTGCCGACTTGATAAAGAAAGATACCGACGTTATCCAGCAAATACGTCATCATCAAGCCGATGTGTTGTGTCTATGTCAACCAGTTGATTATGAAGTACGGCGCGGTTTGCTACACAAACAGGCACAGCGACAGATACGCGATTATGAAACGCACATCAGACCGCAATTTCAGTGGGTTGCTCTGACCAACGATGACTGGCAGCAAGCCGCACAACTTTGGGCGCAGACGCACCGTACAGGACGGCAGTTTGCGGACACGGATTTGTTGATTGCTGCAATTGCAAAACGACTGAATGGCATTGTTGTCACGGCTGATGATGATTTTGATGCCCTGTCCATCCGGCGCGAAAACTGGCGCAAGTTCCTATAATCGCCATCTAGCGCGAGGATAAGTTCGCCTGAGGTTTGTCGCATTGACCCATTCGCTCTCGTCGGTGTAGAAGGGGTGTTCGGGCGTGGTTTCTATCAGTTCGCCATCAATGGTCAGATGGATAATGACTTCATCCGTGTGATTGATAACACATTTTGCTTCTGTGAGATGGGCAGGTGACACGTTACAATTGATGATTATGATTCGCACATGATGAGGATACGTTATGCAATCAATCGAACTCAAGCCGATTGGGGTGGTGAAATCACCTGTGACTGATGCCAGTACAATTAATAATTGGGGCAAAGTCACGAGCGAAATCCATATCAATCAAAGCCTGACTGATGGCTTGCAAGGGGTGAATGACTGGTCACATTTGATTGTCATTTTTGTGATGCACGAAACCGAATATGATGAAGAAAAACATCTTGTTCGTCGCCCACGCAACCGTGATGATATGCCAGAACTCGGTATTTTTGCACAACGGTCACGCAATCATCCCAATCAGATAGGCATTACAGCCGTGCGCTTATTAGCCGTTGAAAACCAAGTTGTGCGTGTGAAAGGTTTAGATGCCATAGACGGGACACCCGTACTGGATATTAAACCCTATGCACCTGTTTACGATGGAGTCAGCGACTCGTTGGTACCGGCGTGGTTTATTCGTCTCATGCAAGGGTATTTCTGATTGCGAATTAGCCTGAAACAGCATTATTGACGACGGGATGACACATCGGTCATCCCATCAACCCTAGCAAATAGCGGCTAAATTATCCGGCTGCATCGTCTGAGCTATCATCGGTCTCGGATTCGGCTTGCAAAAGTGCGGCATCATCGGACGCTATAACACCATTATCTGTGTTGGCAACAGCCTCATCAGGTGTATCTTGCACGACAGCCTCGTTATCGCTTGCCTCTAAATCAACTGTCGCTTCATCTGTCGTCTCACTTGTTGCAGTCGTTGATACTGTGCCATTTTTTTCTCGCAAGGCTTCAATTTCTGGTGGCACACGCATGGATTGGGTTGTCGAGTAGCTGACATAATCATCAATGACATCATCATCCGGCAAACCAACCGGAATCAGACCCGCTTCTTGGTGTGCTTCCAAGTTATTGCGGTCAATACGCTGTTGCAATTGTTGATTGATGCTATTATCACTATTATTTTGTGATTGCATCGCCTGCGCTCGCCACATTTCGCGCTCTTGCTTAAAGATTTTTTCGATTGCCTCAACGAATTCAAGTTGCTTATTTGTATCTTGTTTATCTTCTTCCGTGAGAACTTCCCACTTATTGAGTTCGTGTTGGAGTTTGCCAGCCGTCCAATGGAAAATGCCATAGGTAGCCCCGTACATGCGCGTTTCGGAACGGGCGGTCAAGGCGATGCCCATCGCAGTTGTCACGGCAACCATCGCTTCAAGATTGCGACCTAAACCAGAAAGCACCGCGCCAAATGCGCCTACAGTGAGGGCAAGGCGTTTTTCTCTTTGTGATGTAGAGTAATCGCGTCGGATTTTCTGGATATACCAGCGTAATTGCTTTTTCACGCGCCAATCAATGTAATTTTCGACTTCCAACGTGCCAAAGCCATCATCTTCGCCCGGCGACTCTGTTTTTTGCGCGATGAGTTGCTCAATGCCCTCATAATTTCGCATATAAGGAACTGTTGCACCTTGTTCATCAATCCGTGAATTAGCTGCATCTATAACATCTAACAACCTGAGCCGCGCTTCTGCTGCATCAAGGTCTTTATACTCGCCACCGCGCATCCGATAGAGGTAAATTTCTGAGCGCAAGGTTTCCGCACCGACGCGATACTCAATCCAAGAGGTGCTTGATACAAACTGTGCCCCATAGGTCAGCAGGGCAACAGTGGCAATTGGCATGATAATCAATAATACTCGCAGTACTTCGACTAAAACCTCAATGAGGTCATCGAGACGCACGAAATTCAGCCACGCCACATCTGCGACTGATTGCAAATAAATACTGAATACTGCGCCAGCACTGGTCAGCAAGCCGAGTGCAATCACGATTTCGCGCAAACGTGAGTATTCTCGCTTTTTTTCGCTAGATACATGGTCATAATCGAGGAAGCGCCGCCATGTTGCAAGCAAGGCTGCATCTTTTGGGTTGGCTTTTGCTGTTGTGGTTGTGGGTACTGAGGCTTTTGATTGGGACATAGAATTTCCCCCTTCATATTATAAGATAGACGTATTTTAGCGCATTTTCACGCTTGCTGCTCTTCGAATCGGGTTCATATTATGGCTACTCTAGCACATTTGCTCTCAGCGATAATGAACATCTGGAAGCAATACGTGTTGGATTTTTCTAACGGGCGCTATATCGGACTCGACCATTAGGGGTAATTTCAATTATACTTGTTGTAACATCTCACGAAATTTTGAGTAATTAATAATGACAATGGAATTACTGAAGCATCTGGGTAAGGATACCCTGCCGGAAAAATTATTGCGAGAATTTGTCGATTGGTGTGTGTGGGAACAAGCCCGTCCTGCCTTAGAAGCCATCTTGACAAAGACGGGCATGATAACCCATGCGACAAATATCAGTCGTGCCTCTGACCTTGTGGAATTTTCCATCGCTTGCGAAAATGCCGGTACACACGCCCATGAAGCCAGTAAAAATACGGGTCCACTAGGCTTATCCACTGCGGAAGCGACATCATTCTTGGCACAAAAAATGGCGAAGGCAGCCATGGCAGACCCCCATGATGTGGAAGCAATTGCTTTTTACATGGTTCAACTGGTCGGTTGGCAGGGTTTCGCTATGTCCGATTTCCTCAATCCGTCTAAGAAAGTGGAAGCTGAAAGCGAAGCAAGTGCTTTACAAGAAAGCAAATTACAAGAATTATGGAAGGTTCATAATCCGCAGCAAAATAACTCTGCCTCTACCAAAACTGATAGTTAAAATATCTCCACATAGCACAAGCACAGGTATATTGTGCCATCTATAGATTCATGAGAGTATTTCTTTCCATGAATCGCACATCATCAACATTCCCATAACATCTTGCAATTGCATAGCATCAAAAAAGCAATTTGGCGGAAAATTTGTATCCACTCACATAGATACAATAAGCGTGGCTAGATGAGTAGTCAGCGACCCCACGAATAAATTCGGGGGCTTCTTGCAGTGATTCGGTGACCAACTGCGCTCAGTTTCAAGATAGAGACAGTCATACCCCGTCTTTATCTTGTTGATGTATAGATACAAAAACAGACAGCGATATAACAAGCCAGTAAATGTGATGTTGCAATTTTGTAACAATTAGTCTATAATGAACCTTAGAAGACCGATTTTATGGGCAGAAGGTAAGAATTATGAAAGCGCGGATGGAACGCATCCTCAAAAAACTTGCACAACGTCATCGCCCTTATCTACTACAAAATTTACCCACAGATATTGATGACCGTTTGCGTCTCTTAGCAGATGGACTTGCAAAGGAGGGTGTACTGGTCATTGTGGGCGATGTGCCACCCGAAAATTATGAGGTGCAGGTCAGCCGTTGGGTAGGTGCTTATGGTGATTTGTGCTTGCTGATGGCAAAAGGTATTTTTCCGTCGCTTGCCAAATTAAGTGCTGTGTACGCGGATAACAATCGTCCTCCCATTGTGGTCGTTGAGGGTCAACCTGCCGCCGTCATGGAGCAGTTAGGACGCTATGTCGCACCGTTTTTGGCAATGCGCCAGAACGATAATCGTGTCACGGATGCCGAATTACGGGGCTTGATGCAATTCATGTTAGATGAATTGGAGGCACAAGATTTGGCGCGTGCTATCTTCAACCATATGTGGCAAGAAGGTATCAAGATTTTGCGCTATTTATTGCAGATGGATGTGACGCACTATGCAGTGACCAGTGCTGCCCGTCCCTTGATGTTGCAGTTTCAGCGTGAGCAAGCGCAGATGATTCATATTCCGCAAACACTGAATCAGAAAGTGGATGGGCATAAAAAACCACCTCTGCCACCAGAGTTACTGCCGGAAGAAACGCCTCCGATAAAGGAAACCGACTCGGAAGAATTGTTCTTAGCGAATATTCCCTTGTTTCCCCGTAGCCGTCGTTCAGGTACGGATATCAAACGCCGAACATTACCTGTCCGTTTGCCACCAGAATTACGAGATGATGGCGACAGTTAATGTGTCAATCTTAAAGGGCAACTTTTCTAGCCTGTAGATTTGCCCTTTTTTGCTGATTAATCCCCTATCAGTTGATGAAAGCATGAGAATCAAAAAACCCACCATCATTGAGGTGGATTTTATGCTGAGACCCAGACTTGAACTGGGGACCCTTGCATTTTCAGTGCAATGCTCTACCAGCTGAGCTATCTCAGCAATCGAATACCATTGTAGCGGTGACTTGCTACAGTGTCAAGATTGGAATTATGGGTCTTAAAACGATTTACGCCTCATTGTCCATAATCAACAACAAGTGATGATGAATGTGGCATATTGCTTGACAGAGGTTTATGGGCATGTTAAATTTATTCTAATTACCCGATTAAATGGGTAAATGCCGGCTAAATTAGAATTAGGAGTTCGCGTCGTGGCAGATTGGGATGTCATTTTAGCACCAGCAACAGTGCAAGTGCGCGTTATTTTGCACGAAGCAAATAGCCTCATGAATACTTTGCGTTTGCTGAATGTGGCTGATATTCATTCTGGTTTGGCGGAGTGGTTATATACCACCGCGAATGACATGGATGATGACCGTAAAATGCGGAATCAAATTGTGGCAGATGTGGTTGACCATGTAGCGCATGTCATGAATTCAAGTGCGGCTAGAGATAGCATGTCATTTCTGGAACTGATTAAAGATGTCGAACAAACTCCTGTGAATGATTTTCGTGAGGGCATGTTAGTTGGGATTCGTGAAAAACGCGAAGACTATCCCGGCGACGATGCTCTTCTGGCGAGTCGTGAATCTTACATAAAATACATTCACGACTTGTTAGCTGAAAAATACGCGAAAAAAGGTCATGACTTTGATGATGGGGCATGGGATATGCGCTATGATTACATTATGAATCCACAGCAATTAAAAGATGATTCAATCGAACACCTGCGCCATATGTGGGATAAGTACCTCAAAGCCGAATGGAAGCGTATCAAACCGACCTTGCAAGAAGCGGTAGATGCTTTTTCGCAAGTCGATTTTAGTGATATGACTGCTTTTGAAGCCATTGAAACCGTTATGGGACGCAATATGCGTGGCAAAGATGATTTTGAAACCCATATCCGCCAAGCCGAAATCCTGACCTTCGTGCCATCCGCGCATCTTGGACCCTATATTGGTTGGGGGCCTTCAGAAGATTGGCCTCGTCATATCGTCTTTCTCTTTGGCGCACGTTCACCCAAAAATGCTTTGATGAAATCGACAGCTTTAGGTCGTAGCGAACTGCTCGTGCGCTTAAATGCCTTAGCCGATGAAACACGCCTCAAAATACTGGAACTCCTGACACAACATGACGAGTTGTGCGCTCAAGACTTCATCACCGAATTAGACTTAAGCCAATCGAGTGCGAGTCGCCATCTGCGCCAATTGACCGCTTCGGGCTTTGTATCGGAACGGCGGCGCGATGTTGCTAAGTGCTATTCGCTCAATCATGACCGCATTGATGATACGATTAGCGCCTTAAAAGACTTCCTGCAAAAAGAGTAATCTACTGGCTTAATCTGAGTTTTGGATAAGCACAGAAAATGTGTTTTTTCGGCAAATTATAGATTTTCGGGCGTAAGAGCGCAGCGCGTTGCACCCCTACAACGGATTAAAACCTTTTATGACCTCGCATTTTCGATGAAACCCCGAAAGGGTTTTTTTGCCTCTTGACCTTACAACCATTACAAGGTTTAGACTGCTAATATAAGGCAGAATGAGTCGTAGAGGAACTTGATGATGCACATTCAAGAATTTGCTAAAAAAATCGGCGTTTCACCAGAAACGATTCGTCACTATGAACGAATAGGCATCTTGCCGCAAGCCGTTCGTGCTGAAAATGGATACCGTATCTATAGCGAATCAGATATTGAGCAACTTCGTTTTATCAACCGCGCCCGACAACTCCATTTTACGCTTGATAATATCGCGGAGATACTGGCTTTCCGTGAAGATGGTACGCTACCCTGCGCGTATGTTCAAGAACTCATCACAAGCAAAATCTCCGAAGTAGAGACACGCATCCAAGAACTAGAAATGTTGCGTTCCGAACTGCTTGAACTCAATAAGCTGCCTCAAGAACTACAAATCAACGAGACTACGGACTGTATCTGCCAAATCATCGAAACTGATAAAGACAATTAGCATAGAGAGGTTATCTTCATGACTACCAAACAAACTTGGATTATTGAGGGTGAAAACACAATGCACTGTGCGGGATGTGTCCAAACGGTCAAATTTTCACTTTCTCAGATTGATGGGGTCAAGCAGGTTGATGCAGATTATCACACGCAAGAAATTGAGGTCGAAGTCAGCGCTAGCGACACTCACGAGCAAATCGTCACTGAACTCAAACACTTAGGATATCAGGTGCGGAGAGTTGAAGATGACTGAGACAAGCGCATCGACAAACAATCAAGCGCAAAACTGGCTGCTTTATGCAGGGGTGCTGATACTACTTGTCGCTATCATTGTCGGCGGCTATGTCATTTTTCGGTTCTTTGCTACCCGTGTGATGCCAGATTTGACTGCCTATAATCTCTTGGCACTTTCTATTATTGCTGGGGTTGCCAGTTTCTTTTCGCCGTGTGCCTTTCCGCTATTACCCGGATATTTTTCGCTCTACTATTCCGGCGTTCAGCAAAATAAGCAAACCCTAAGCAGTAAACCTTCGACTCTCAAACTCGGTCTTGCGGCAGCGGCTGGTGTCGTTAGCTTTAACCTCATTTTGGGCGCTATTATTGGGATTTTGGGAGCTGGTGTCGCACAGGGTCTATCAATCACAGGGGAAAATGCAACGTTTATCCGCTTTTTTCGCGGTGGAGTCGGGGTTGTTCTCTTGATATTGGGAATTGCCCAACTGTGCGAAGTCAATCTCAAGCCTATCATTGCCGATGCTTTGGCTTGGCGCACTCGCCCACGCTCCGATGCTAAACAATACCCTGCTCGTAGCCTCTACCTATATGGATTTGGATACAATGCGGCGGGTATGGGCTGTACGGGACCCATCCTTGTTGGATTAGTGGTCTTTGCCCTCAGCAGTGGTGGTTGGGTTTCAGCATTCCCCGCTTTTTTTGTTTTTTCCATCACAATGGCTACATTGATGCTTTTGCTGTCCTTGCTGGTTGCCACATCACAAAAAACAATGATTCATCGCTTAAAAAACGCCACGCCACGCATCAAAACAGTCTCAAGCGTGCTACTGGTCGCTGTGGGAGTATTTAACATCGTGACATCAATTAATGTCACAGCCTTTGTACAAGTTCTATTCCCCTAATTCATAGTCAAAAAGGATAAGCATCATGCGAAGTAAAATAGGATTAATGGGTCTCTTATTGGCTCTCATCGTCATCAGCCTTTTTTCCCTGACACCACTAGCACAACAAGACGGCACAGCAACGCCCGAACCAACCCAAGCAATGTCTGGTATGGGTGATGGCATGGGCAGTATGGATACCGACTTTTCCAGTGATGAACTCGTCCCGTTAGTACGTGGTATTTTTAACGGTGAGGATGTATTTTTCATTCACACTGAAACGTCAGATGAAGCGATATCGACTATTTTAACGGACATGATGGGTCCAGTGCTCGTTACTGTTCCGATGTTAGCTGATATACCAGAAGAACTTTTGGCTAATGTCTATGTGTTTACCAATGGTATTTCTGGCGCTGGTCCCTTGGGTTTCCAGCCTGACATTTTTGATAATGTCCCTGATTCGCCAGAATATAGCCCACTACGAACACTGAACCTCGTCACTTGGCAAGAAGGCAGCACACCCCGTCTGCTCAATAACCTTGCTGAGATAGATGCTGCTCATGAAGCAGAAGAACTTATCATTGAACAACCCGGCGTAGTGATTAACATGCCCATTCTCGTCTGGTCCGAAGGTCAACGATGAATCTATAGAATGTCCTAATATTGAGTCGTTGAAATACAGAGTTACATTAAAATGCAAGCAACCGTTTCGCCAAGAAAACGGTTGCTTGTGAGTAGCAGTAGAGGGTATGTTCTTAAACGTTGTTCAGGCGTTCTTTGGGAGTTTCGTTTAGCCACCTACTGCTAAGAGATATTCATTACTACTCGCAATTTGTGCTTCGGCGAGTGCAATGCTGTTACCGCCGAACATGACCCTCATTATGGGTGGTTCGCTTTCGGCAGCGTCTACCATCACCACATATGCTTGATAATGACGGTGCGAGTTGCCAAACTGACCCATTTCGTAGTAAATTGCGCCCAACACAAAGTTGATTTCTGGCGTTTCTGAGTCGATGTTGTAACCAAGTAAGGCATCAGCAAGAGCAGCATCTAAATCACCTTGCATGATGTAGAGCATAGCACGGGCAGCGTAAGTTGCGACGTATTCTGGCTTCGTTTCCAAACTATCATTGAAACTGCGTAATGCCTTATCGAAGTCACCTGTCATCAGAGCATCTAAACCGACTGCTAGTACATTACCAAAAAAGTTTTCAAGGTTTCGTAGGGGCGACAGCGTGCTGCGCCCAATCTTCAAGAATTAAATTGGTCAAGTACTAGAGGGCGGGTAGCAAAATCAGGTTCAATTTAAGTAAAAATGATGACAGTACAGTGGTGAAAATAGCTATCCATCATGGGAAAATTTGGACAGTATC
The DNA here is from genome assembly GCA_030950085.1 of Anaerolineae bacterium. Lineage (GTDB taxonomy): Bacteria > Chloroflexota > Anaerolineae > Aggregatilineales > Phototrophicaceae > JAUZRW01. The sequence goes on along the minus strand of JAUZRW010000221.1, from coordinate 34,210 downwards.
GGGCTTTAGCTTGGAATCAGTATCCCATTCGCTGAGGATAGTTTTAGCGAGTGGGCTGGGTAGTGACATCAGGCAGCGATAGGGCATAATGCCTAATTCTGGCAAGCAGTAGAGACAATATTTCAGGGCTAGAATAACTTCATTTTCATAACCTGCCAATTTATGTTGCATGATGAGATGCCACAAGAGGGAGACCGCACTACCACGTTCACCTGTGTCGGGGAAATCGCTATGAATCAATCCTAATGCAAAGGGTATCAGTAATTGCGAGTCAAAACGATATGCCATTTGCTTGACCGCAGCCCGTCGGACAAAGTGCTTGCTATGCTGGCGAACAATCGACAGCAGACGATAGAGCGCCGCGTCATCGGCTGGTTCAGCCAATAATGACAATGCCAAGCGTAGTAAATCTTCATCATCCAGATAGAGCAGAGACTCCGATATAATACGCCGCGCAGTCTTAGCCCCTAAATGGTGGATATGATGTAAGGCGACTTCTTTTAAGCGATAATTAAACGTCTCGTTATCTTGGACAAGAACTTTTTCATAATACTCAACAGCCTCAATGACTCCTTGTTCACCTAGATTGTCGATAACTTGCCAGTATAAATCGGGGGCACTATACAATTGATGCAGTGCCATCAGTAAGGCGGCTTGGCTATCGGGCGTGTTCATCGTGAGGAGTGCCTGTACCGCCGTCATCATGGGTGCTAGACGTTTCGAGTCGATTTCGGCAATGTGACTTTGAATATCATCGGAAAATTGAGACATTATTTTGTACCTGATACTTCACAGCAATGGCTTTTGCTTAGGCAGAATATTGGATGCAGGTTCTACGAAGGCTTGTCGTGTCGCAATCCGTCTTATGGCTATATCAGTATATTCTGAATTGATTTCGATACCTACGTAACGACGATTAAGTTCAGCCGATGCTAAAGCAGTTGACCCACTTCCAACAAACGGATCTAATACAATTTGATTTTCTCGTGTTGTTAATAAAATAAGAAATTTCAATAGAGATAAAGGTTTTTGAGCCTCATGAAACCTTTCTTCATCTTTATCAAACCAAAATTTGAGTGTATTTGATGGACTTTTACCGTTAATTTTACATGCGTCTATATGTATAGCCCCGACCTCATTTGTCAAAACATTATCTGTGATTGTATGGTCATAGGGCTTAAACAACCACGCAATGGGTTCCCATATCGGTGCTAAATTACCTAAGCGCCACCCTTCCCATTTCTCAGCCTCGGTTTTTAGCCCACGTTTTTCCAAAACTCCGCTTATGCGTTGAGCGCGATGATGGGCGTTGGGTTTTTCCCAAGATAGGATGTCTCGTAGTAAAAGACCACTATCCTCAAGCGCAACAATGGCACGATGAATAGTTCTCCGTGCGCCGAAAATGAATACACTTGCACCATCTTTAAGTTTTGGATAAAGCGCCGATGCCCAATCCGAACACCATCTTTCATATTCTTTTGGGATATTGCGGTCTGCGGCATTCCAGCCACGGATGGGTTTTCCACGTCGCTTAAAGCCACTTTTGCCAAGTTGTGCAGGTGATTGACCCAGTAATGCTGAATTTGTGTTTGAGTGAATAACATCCCATTCATCTAAATTAATACCATATGGAATATCCGAAACAACACAATGCACACTGTTATCGGTCAACTGCGGCAAGATATCGAGGCAATCTGCCGTCATTATTTTATCTATAAACTTATCCATGAAGATTTTTAGCCCTCGCAAGCGTTGCTTTGATTTGCACAATTTTGCTATCCAAACGCTCTGCCCTGATTAAGCGTTCAATAGCCTCTTCTTTCGTTAAGGTACGATATTCACTGATAACATTTTGCCAATATTTAATTCCCTCTTGTGCAATTTGTGAGACATACGTACCGCTATCACGCAAGTACGTTTTAAGAATTTGATAACTTTGATTCGTGAGTTCAACGGTTACATCATCTAATGCTTCCCAATATGAACGAGCATCTTTTGTGGGTTCTAGTTTTTGAGCCAGTGTCCATAATGGGGTTAAATCTGTTTTAGGGTCTGTATATTGAATGAAAAACTTGAGGTGGGCATAAGATAATAATGTGACATTTTTGCTTTTAGCTTGTTCGTATATTTGACTGCTGCGAGACGGAAATTGGTACAAGGGTGATACTAAACAGGCGAAGGTATCACTTCGCCTCCAATCATCTAATGCCGTAATTTTGAAATCCTTTTGATTTTTCGCAGTCCGACTTAATCGAAAAGCTTTAGCATCACCAACAATAGTATATTTATCAGATGCCCCACGAACATCTGCCGAATCACCGCGGACACGAAGAACCTCTGATTTTATCCCCAGTTTATTCCATGCCATTGCCAGCAAAACATCGCAAGATTTCGCCCATAGTTTTTCCTCTGATGAATCATGGTTGAACTCTTCTGGGATTGCTCCACAAGTCAATAATATTTGACTGAATGTGTCATCATCCATTTGCATAAGTTCATCTTCAAGTAACTCAAAGGCATTATCTTGTTTTACAATCGTGTAAATTAATGAAATGATTTTCTTTCGCAAACAAAATCCTTATGCTACATCAGTAATACAATCATGATTGTATCATGCCTATCCTTGATTCGCGTCATAGAGTTAAATAGAAATTGGGGTGTGAGTTGGCAGTTGCCTATAAGGTAGTTATAGTTGTTGTGAAAATACTGATATTAGGGTGAGGTGCGTCTTGCCACCGATATTTAGGAAAATAAAACGATGACAGAACAGCGTTATATTGCCATGTGGTCGGGACCCCGCAACATATCAACAGCGATGCTGCGTTCATGGGGTAATCGTGCGGATACATGGGTGGTTGATGAACCTTTTTATGCACACTATCTCACACAGACCGAACATGACCATCCCGGCGCAGAGGCGATTATCGACAGTTATGAAACGGATTGGCGCAAGGTGGCACAACAACTCACAGGTGATGTGCCACACGATAAAGCCATCTACTATCAAAAACACATGACTCATCATATGTTGCCGCATATGGACAAAACATGGATGCAGAAGGTCACGAATTGTTTTTTATTGCGCGAACCACGTCTTGTCGTCAAATCATTTGCAAAGGTGATTCGCAATCCCAAAATTGACCAAACAGGTTTTCCACAGCAACTTGACATTTTCAACTCGGTGCGCCAACAAAGTGGAACAATCCCACCCGTGATTGATGCCCAAGATGTCTTGCGAGACCCACGAAGGACATTATCGAAGTTGTGCGAGGCGATTAATGTGCCGTTTGATGAGGCAATGCTCAGTTGGGCGGCTGGAAAACGCGAAACAGATGGTATTTGGGCAGAATATTGGTATGCGGCTGTCGAGCAATCAACCGAATTTATGCCCTATAAGCATGATGAAAGCCCTGCGCCACAACATCTGCAAGCTCTCGTAGATGAGTGTCAAGCGATATATGAGGCGTTGGCACAGTACAAATTGTAAACTGTTTGCGAATTTATACCCATATTGCATAACAAAAATGCCAAAATTGACTCATTTTCCCGTATACTGACTGTAAGAATATTATCAAGGAGTAGGAAAAATGGTTACATTACGCCGTGTCGGGCTTCGTTCTGCGGGACGGGTGGGTTTCTGGTTCAGTGTGGCGACTAATATGGCTTTTTTGATGTTCGCTTTGGTGATGGCGATTATCAATGATTTCCCTGTGACACGCTTACCACTAGAATTCTGGTTAAAGATGGCAATTATGATGGCGATTAACGGTCTCTTCTCATCATTTTCGGCAGGCATGACAGCCTTCCTCTACAACATCGTTTCCAAGTCTTTCGGGGGGCTTCAACTCGAATTTGAAATGCCAGACAGCGTGAGCAATAAGCGTAAAAATGGCGAGAGAAAAGTTGATGTCGAAATTGAAGAGATTCATGAAAGTGATTCTGACGCAGAATAATTATCATAGGGCGTAGCATATATCGACTACGCCCACTTGTTATGCACTTTAGATGTCTGGTGTGTCGATACTTTCCCAGCTATCAAAGTGGAAAATAATATCCCGTTGTGCGATGCCCGTCATCCGCGAGATAAATTCAGGGAAATTGTTATTTTCTTGTCCAGTAATGCGCTGCGAAATATTGAGACGATTCGGGTTAATCCATACTTCGTCGGCAGCATGACCGCTACGGAATGCCCCAAGATACTCCTCCACAGTTTCTGATATCACTTCACGGCTGCATGTACCATCGGTATTGCACCCGGCTAATGTATCTAAATCGCCAAAAACCATACGCTCGGCAGAGACCCGTTCGCCGGTTTCTGTATCGACATAATAGAGATTAAACGTCGGGTCTTGCACTTCCCAGCGTTGGGTATCACTATTGAATACTTCCAAAAAAGTATGCTGTGTGAACCATCCACTGACTGCTCCATAGAGGAAAACCAATCGGCTTTCGATACCCACTTCTTGGAAAACGGTCAACATACCCGTAGACATGCCATTACAATAGAGTTGCGGTGCATCGGTGGCATTTGCCCAATGATTGAAGACCGACTGCATGGCATCACTAAAATCCGCCGCATAGTCACCTTGTCGGCTGATATCTGTGTTGGTATAAACAAAATCTCGTGTGAAATTGGCTATCTCGAATTGCGATGTAAACCCTTGTTCGCTAATGTAACGTGCCATATCAGACTGGATTTCGCTAGGGAGGGGTTCAAGTGTAAAGCGCCGTACTCGATTCAGCGTGACAACTTCGCTCCATTCGCTGCCCATCGAGTCAAAGCCGCCTTCAGTAGATGTGTTAACAACAGCGACTTGCCAATAAAATGTCCCAACTGCTTGGCTGTAACTGTCAATCATAGACTGAATATTGACTTGCTTATCCGCCAACCATAGGTCTTGCGGTGGGTCATCTTCGTAGCCAACACGTAGAGCAAAGACCTGATTTTGCTCTAATTCTGACCATTCCCATGATGCTACAATATCCGAATCTATAAATTCACTCTCTGCGAGGGATAAGGGTATCGGGGCAGTATAAGATGGCTCAGATGAGGTGGTGGGTGTACAAGCAACGACGATAATAATGAAAATCCAGATTAAGTGTTTCATGACGACAAAACCTTCGACAACTCATGGCGTACTGTGCAACGCTGTATCACCATCTTATCATAGAAGCAAAGCTGCGAGGATGATTATTTTACCTTGCTGGGTTGCTTTTTCAAATTCTTGAACTTGCTTGTGGGGGCGCTGACGTAGAATGGGCTGTTAGAGAGAGTGTTTTCCCTATGATATTGTGCAAGAGGCGTTTCACAATGGCTATCAGTTCAGTTGTTGAAACAGGCTTGTACAGAGTCAGGTCGGCACTGTCTTCCATAGATATATCATCAGATAAGCTAGAAGCTGTCATCATAATCACAGCCGCTCGCTTACCGTTGTAACTTGCATAGTCAAATCAAGCAGGGATTTACACGAGCTATCCATCAGAGATAATATACCATATTTACCAGTTTTTGTCTATATTTTATGAAACTAAATTCAACCCCTCAAGCGGCATTACTTTATGGGCAGTGTTGGCGACAAGCTAGCCACTATTTGTCTGTTGTGCAGCCGCACGATGGAAAGCACGAAGCAGCATCAATATTGAGAAAATCACCAGTACCCACCCGCCGATGAAGTACCCTATTCCCCAATTTTCTGTTATCGGTACACACTGGACATTGGAGGGACTATTCGCATCATAATAAAGTGTGAAATCTGCACCCTGTTCCGGTGAGACAAGCACTAATGAGGCGATATCACATAAGCTAAAACGAATAGCGAGGTCGCCTGCGGCAGTCGGCTTGACAAAAGCATCCCATGTACGGGCAATGCGTCCATTTTGCTGTGTCCCATTTGGCAACTGCCACCGATACATGATAGCAGTATCATCAACAGTGGTGACTTCCGCAGTCGTCGCTACCCAATCTCTGTCTAGTTCGCCAGCAATAGTTGTTCCAACAAGAATCAACAATCCACCCACTGGCAGCAAAATTAAGGCTAAGAGACTCACTATCCATGAGCGAAGATAGCCGAAACGTATCTTAGACGGCGATTCTTCTACAATTGTTCCAGATGGAATCATCATGCGGCGGTCTTTTTGTGGTGTAGAGAGAGTGATTGAGGGGTCATGGGATTTATGGCGCGGCTTAAATCGACTTTCTTGTAACTGTCGTAAGGGTCTTTGTGACATTAGAAATATCCTTATACTTTAGGTTTTATGTGAAATAGAATAAGCGATTCAATGTGTATTTTGACTTGTTGTAAGCGAAAGAATAGCTTTCAGCAGGTCAGCAATTCAGCTTATGATAGGGTGTCCTCTCGTTCATTCATCACTTATTTTTGGCGACTTGGCGTTTTGGCGGTTCAAAAAATAAAATAAGCACTTTTAGGTTGGACAGTTATTTCACATACTACGTACTTTAATTTTATTGTAACGTAGATTAAGATTTTGCGGAGTCATTTTCTAGTGTCAGAAAACGCCTAATCTGCTTTAGAGCCTCATTGGGCTGGATACCATCTCGCGCCCAATCCCACTTTGAATTCTCGCTGTTAGCGACACCGCCATCTTTTAATGCAACGGGTTTCCATAGCGCCAAACTATTTTTCGTATATGGAGCATAACGTTTGGGGTCTGATGGACCCAGAATCATGATTGTTTTCGCGCCGGATGCCGCTACAAGATGCGTGATACCCGTATCATTGCCGATGTAAAATTGGGCGGCAGCGGCTAATGCGCCCATTTCAGGGAAGGTCAAATTACCGATGAATGTTTGGGCAGCAGTTTTTACTTGATGGCGTAAATTTTCCACCACTTGCCCATCGGCAGGGCCCCCAATCAAAATTGGTGTGATTTCCAATTCTGCTGCCAGTGCATCGCTTACTGTTGCCAGATACGCAGGCGGATAACGTTTGCTATCCATCATCATACCGGGATTACCCCCGCCAGTCGGATTGACCACAAAATAAGGCTTATTGATTCCGCGCTCTGTGAGCAGCAATGCCACACGCTGGCGAGTTTCTGCCAAAACAGGCAAATTGATAGTCATATCTGTCGTATCAATGCCCATTGCACGCGCTACATCAAGATAAATTTCGACCTCATGACGGGCTTCGCTAGGGTCAATGGGAGCGCGAATAGTATAGCCGAATCCACGTCTTTTGCTATCGAGTCCGGCACGTTGCGGAATACCCGATAACCAGACAGCGAGGCTCATCAAAGGCGACCTGACCAATGAGACAGCAAGGTCAAATTTGCCAGACCGTAATTTTTGCACAAATGACAAAAAGCCACTTAACGATTTGATAGGTAAAGCGGCATGTCCGGTATCCAGAATAGCATCCACAGACGGATGATATTCAACTGCCCGTCGTGACCAGCCCCCAACTGCCCATGTGATATGGGCATCAGGATAGGCATTGCGTAATGCTGTTAGTGTGGGAGTCGCCATCACGACATCGCCGATACAACAGGGCAGGATTAACACAATTCGCATCTTAAAGCCGCTTCTTCTTTTTCTTGCGTTTTGCTTCTGCTGCTGTCAGAATATCTTCAATGCTCTGATTATGTGCCGCATGTGACGGTTGAACTTGAATCGTATTTTCTTCGCTTAATATCACACCTAGTTTTGCCGCTTTTTCTGCGATGATTTGTTGCATACTGCCATCTTGCGCCATTTGCCAATAAATCGCATTCAGATATAACAATGTACCGTATTTCTTCGCACTGACTTTGACTCGCTCATCCTCGTCTGTCCAATAGACATTTGCAAGATAGGGCAATGCTGCGATATTGTGCATATTGGCAATCTGAATAATGATGTTAATCCGTGTATCGGGGTCATCCTCAGTCATCAGACGTTGTATCCACAGACTGATATCATCGTTACGTGGACGCACAGGCGGAATACGTTTATTGTGCAGATTGATAACATCTGTTGTATTGCCCAAATTAGAGGTCATATCCACATTGACCACATTATTCATACCCGGAGTGCCTATACCAGCAGCCATCGCGCCACCTTGTAACATCTCAGATGCCGCACTCCATAATTGGTCATTGAAATTATCGTCTTTTTTATTACGAGATGTATTTTTCTGAATCTCGCGGATTTTAGCCTCTTCGTCTTCACTCGCCAGCATTTGCAATTCTTTGTTGATGTGGAAGTGTTCGCAGATGGCTTCAATTGTATCATAGCCTTCGCGCTTGGCTTTGGCGAGTTGTCCGCCGACAGTTTGCATCGCTTGTTTCATCTGATGATTAGATTCACGGGCATAGCGTTTACGGAGGGTATCAATCGCTCGTACTTCATCGACCATGCCTAAGATATAAACAGAGGCAATCCGACTCTGCACCTTCGGATTGTTGAGGTTTTCAATTAATTTTTCGTAATTCACAATATATTCCCCTCTTCTTAAGTAAGAATCGGTAAATAATTAAAAATAAAATCTCGGTTTTGTAGGGGCGCAGCGCGCTGCGCCAGTACGACGGAATTCTAAAAACTTACCGAAGGTTACTTTACATTGAACATTATTATAACCGAAAACAAGGGGAATATCTTTAGGGCAATAACAGTAGGGGAATTTCACATCAGTGCATAAATTGTAGGGAATGACTCTTTTGTCAATATTTTGAGCGTAGAGGTCAGATGGGACGCATTATCACATCATGCGCCCCGTTTAATAGGCATTTATAATTCCGGTTGGAGTTCTGTCTCGTCTTCTTCTGTATATCCGAGACGGTCTAAGGCTAGCTTTGCAGCCTCTTGCAAGCGGTCACGGCTATTTTCTGCAACGAATATGAGGGATTCGACAGCACGACTATCGCCTAACAAGCCCAATGACTCAACTGCATAGAGGGGTGTTTGGTAGCCCGGAGCATCTAAGGCGCGTATCAGGGGTTGGACGGCGCGAGCATCACCCACTTTGCCGAGCATCATTGCCGCACGTCCCCGTACAATGAGGTCTTCGTATTCATTATCAAGCGTTCGGATTAACGCTCGGAGTGCTTCGTCGCCGCCCAACATGCCGAGTTTCATGACGGCTGTGCGGCGCTTCTCCTTATTCGTATCTCGCAATTCGGCTAAAATGACCTGTATGACACCAGCGTTCGGTTCAGACATGATGTGTCCTTTCGCCTGTAGCTATGCGTTACGCTGAACGCGACGGTTTCCCGTTGTTAACTTACAGATTTGCTATACCTACGTTCAAACCTTCAAAAAGCCCCTTTCGGGGGTTTCGCTGCGCCTCACACAAGATTGCAAAGTGGGACAGGCGTTAGCGTGTTATCGCAAATAGTTTGTTAAACAAGTAGCTTCGTAAATGCTTGTTGGCATAGCCTACTCTAAAATGGATTGTTCCGTGAATCCGGCGGTTAACGATTTCTGTATTGTTATTATCCCTCAAATTGCCGAAAAACAAAAGTGAGATAACGCCCAAATTGTTAGAAACTTGTTTTAGGCAGATTCAACAATGGGTATGGCTTTCTTTGCTCCATTCTCTTCCGTGCTGTGTGTAATGACAAGTTTTCCATCATGGATACGGGCAACACGGTCTGCAAAGGGAATAATTTCTAAGTTATGGGTTGCCATCACTAAGGTCTTACCCGCATGACGGGTTAAGTCTAGCAAGAGTTGTAAGACGTGCTGTCCGCTTTCTTCATCTAGGTTGCCTGTCGGCTCATCCGCCAGCACCAGTGTCGGCTCATGCGCTAAAGCACGGGCAATAGCGACTCGTTGTTGCTCGCCACCACTCAGTTTATCGGGGAAGGTCTGCGCCCGATTCCCCAATCCGACTTTTTCTAACAATTCGTGTGCTGTCGCTTCGGCTACTTTGCGATTAATCCCACCCAGTTCGCTCGGTAAGGTGATATTTTCGACTACCGTTAGTGTTGGGATGAGGTTAAAAAACTGAAAAACGATACCAATATTATCGCGTCGGAATAAAGTTTGTTCCCGTTCATTGAGTGCTGTGACATTTGTATCACGGATAATGATTTGCCCACCATCAGGACTATCAATATGACTGATGAGGTTGAGGAGTGTACTCTTACCACTGCCGCTTTTGCCTAAGAGGACAAAAAACTCGCCTTCGTTAATCTCCAAATCAACATTATCGAGGATGGTACGTGTTTTACCCCCTTGTTGATACGTCTTTTTGAGATTGTTGATGCGAACCAATGCTTGCGGCATATTAAAACACATTCTAAATTATGGTTATTGTCTACGTTTATCTTAACACGACAATATGAGGTTTGAATGATTAAGGGTGTAATTTATCTAAGTTTTTTACGATTAGCTGGATATGTTGACAATCTTTCAACGCTTACTATACCCATCTCAGCTATCATTGTCAGGTAAGAAAGCTGTATGAATTTGGTCACAATGGATAGCGATTTTTTCAGTTTGCCCTATACTGATACAAAGAACAAACGCTTTTGTTATGTTGGCAAATAATGACACATCTACGGCGAGACATTGACAATCCTGTCGCTTTCAAACGATTAATGCGTTTAGGGCATATCGCCCATATAGAAGGCGACTATAAACAAGCGCATATTTCGTGGCAGCAGGCGGCTATGATGCAACCTGATAATGAAGAGGTTTGGGTGGCTTTACTGCGTGTCTTACGAGATGAGGATGACCGTCGTGTCTGCTTGCGTAATATTCTCGCCATTAACCCCCAAAATAATCATGCTCAATCATTATTAGATGAATTAGCCGGTGACACACAACCCCCTGACCAAAACGCTAAAGCGGCGGCTGCCCTAAAAAACCGTAGAATTTCTGTTAGGCAAATCACACTTCGCATCCTTGAGTCCGCTTTTATCGGCATATTAATTGCCATTGGCATGTTAGGCGTTCGTTATTTGCTCTTTTAGCTCTATTGCCTACGAAATCCCAACACAATTTGTCGGGCAATATGCGAATTTGTGTTATAGTGGGGATAGGTAAGATAGTGGCATCGAGTGTGACTAAACTCCCCACGACTTGATGTTATTCGCATTGTAGGCAAGCGATGGAAAACATAATCTTATGTTGTATGAGATTCCGCCCCACAATAACCGGGGCAACCGCGACGTATCACAAAAAATAGTCAACATGATAAGAAGCGGAGCGCAAGAGAACGACATTGAACGCCAAATTTTCCTTTTAACCCTTAAACAACTGCAAGAAAAAGAACCCTCTTTAGCCGATTTGATTCTGCTTTGCGCTATTCCGCCGTTGTTAGATAGCACGATTATTGGCATTCTGCGTGATGACAGCCAAGACACCGTGACCAATCATCAGTGGCTAGACCAATTACGACAATTTAGCTTTATCAGGCAGGGTTGGTCTGGCATGGTTTACGACAGCCAAGTCCGCGCTTATTTGCGAGAATTATGGCTCAAGCGTCGTGAACTCTATGCAGATGTACGATTACGGCTTGCGGATTATTATGAGGCGCGTGGCAAAGCGTTTTTTGTAGACGAAGATTTCGTGGGTTCGATACAGGCGTTTTCTGATGCAATTGATGTTGTGCCGGGTGATTTAACGAATTATACACGGCGCGGACGAGCTTATAATATTATGGGAGATTATCAAAAAGCCCTCGCAGATTTCGACCATGTTGCACAAGAGATTGACGATGATGGTGATGTCTTTTTTTGGAAGGGGCGTGCTTATTATGGGCTTAGGGATTTTGAAGAAGCGCTTCTCAGTTTCAGCACGGCTATTTCCTTACAACCTAATGATGCTGCTAATCATCATTGGCGCGGACGGTCATATTTTGCTGTCCGACAATATGCACAGGCTCTCGCAGATTTAAGTAAGGCGATTGATTTAGCTCCCGAACATGCTTTTTATCATACATGGCGTGGTGTGGTTTATCGCACTTTAGGAGATTATGAAACAGCCCTGACAGATTTTGATGAGGCTATTTTACGCGCCGAAGATGATTGTGATAATTTTTATCTACGAGCGCAAACCTTTCGTAGTCTCAAGCGTTATGATGAGGCATTAAGCGATATTAGTCGCGCTATTGAACTACAACCCAAGGATGCTTCGCACTACAACTTGCGCGGTATCTTGCTCCGACAACGCAGAGATTATGCCGCAGCCATTGATGATTATAAACAAGCGATTGAACTTGCACCCAAAGAAGCAAATTATCATGTGGGGCGTGGGTTATCGTATGCTGGCTTACAACAGTTTGAAGCCGCATTGCAGGCATTTAACACCGCCCTTGATTTAGACGATAGCAACGGCGATTACTTCTATAGTCGCGCACGGGTGCATAATGAATTAGGGAACTTTGCTGAGGCTCTCGCTGATATTAGCAAAGCGATTCAATTACAACCACAAGACCCCTTTAATTTCAATTTGCGCGGAATCATCTTGCGGAATTTGCGGCGCTACGCTCAAGCACGCGAAGATTACACTGTCGCTATTCGCTTGCGTCCCCACGAAGCTGATTTTTATATCGGGCGCGGTCTGGCTGCTTATGCCCTTAGTGACTACGAAGTAGCCTTACGTGATTTTGATGAGGCTTTGGAGCTAGAACCGAATAACCCACGCAGTTACAACACTCGCGGCATTATTTTGCGCTATCTCAACCGTTATAACGAAGCCCTCGCAGATTATCAGAAAGCGATTACATTAGATGGGCAATTTGCAGATGCTTATGTCGGTTTGACACTGGTACATAATGCGCTGGGTGATTATCAGGCGGCATTAAAAGCCGTATCAAAAGTGGTCGAACTGAAACCTGATGATGCTGGCGCGTATAATTCTCGCGGGGTGATTTACCGCAATTTAGAACGTTATGATGATGCGCTGGCAGATTATCAAGCAGCGATGCGTCTTGATTGTAGCAATGCTGATATTTTTCTGGGGGCGGCTTTAGCTTATCGTCAACTGAAACGCAATGCCGAGGCACTCGATGTCTTGTCACAAGCTATAAAACTTGAACCGCGTACCGATACGTATTATTTTTGGCGTGGACGTGTTTATCAAGATTTAGAAGATTATGCCCGTGCCATCGACGATTTCACACAAGCTACCGAACTGAATCCATCCGATGCGTATAATTTTCAATCGCGTGGTGTCAATTATGCTTATCTAAAAGAGTATGAAGCGGCGATTGAAGACTTTAGCGCCGCACTCGCCTTGATGCCTGATGATGCAGGACACCTTTATTTACGCGCCCAAGCCTATTTTGAATGGGGTAAATACGCCGCTGCCATTGAGGATTATACAGGGGCGATTGTGCAACGCCCACAGCACAAAAATTATTATGAAATTCGGGGATTTGCTTATCATCGCCTGCAAGAATACGATTCTGCTCTCGCCGATTTTGACCATTGTGTTGAACTGCAACCGGACAATACCTTGTGTTATTATTGGCGCGGTGTTGTCAGGCTCAATAAGAGCCTATATGACGGCACAATTGACGATATGAAGCACAGCGAAACATTGGATGCAGACGACGCGATTTCCAGAGCGTATTGTGCCTTTTGGCGTGCTGTTGCCTATAAAAAGATGAATCAATCTGAACAAGCCCAATCTGAATGGGATAAGGCATATGCTGCTATGTTGGATGTAGAGGAACATAATCAACGCTGGCGGATTCAGGGGGTCTTACATTTATTTAATGGCAATGAAGCTGCTGCACGGTCAGCCTACCAACAAGTATTAGACGATAGCAATCGTGCCTCAAAATTATTTAGTCCGCGCTTGTATTTGCTACAACTCACTTGTCTCTTTCCTGAGCGAGATACTTTCAAAGCAGTGTATGATTGGTTTGAGTCGCAGGTGGATTGATGCGACTCACATTTGCCCTACGCTGATAATCTGGAGGAAATTATGCGGCTCATTTTACCTTTCTTGCGCGAACAGCCATAAATAGAGGAAATTCTTCATTGGCGCGTTTATACACGATTCCATGTTTTTTTTGTTCCAATGAATACTCTACGAGGTGTAAATATTTTGGCAAAATGGGTTTAACACCCTAAACTCCTACCATAATCAAAGTATTTTGAGTGTAGGACAAGATGGTCATTGCCCAATTGAGAATGTGCCACTCCTCTGAAATGAACCCTACGTTCCTTGTGGGAAAAATACTCAGCATGTCACCTATCGTCTATTTAAGGCTATGATAGGTAAATTCTTCTAATAAAACATTAATAAAACACACTTGCCAATATACCCCCATAGGTATATACTCGTTTTTGAGCTTATACCCCAGTGGGTATCATGAAAACTATAGAAAGCGAAGGCAAAAATGAGTTCTCACGCACACTCACAACATGAACATAGTCAGCATGAGCATGAAGCCCCTCAGGAGCATGATGACCATAGCGGACATGGTACTGACCATAGTGGACACGAGATGATGTTCCGTAATCGCTTTTGGGTCAATCTGATTTTGAGTATTCCAGTTTTGTTATTCAGCGCGGCTGTTCAAAGGTGGTTGGGCTTCTCAATGCCAGAATTCACAGGCAGTCAATTCATCGGACCCTTTTTCAGTGTCATCGTATTCATCTATGGGGGTATCCCCTTCCTTGAGATGGCTGTGCCGGAAATTCGCAACCGTCTGCCGGGTATGATGACCCTTATCTCGCTGGCGATTAGTGTGGCATTCGCCTACAGCCTCTTTGCCCTTTTCACGGGGGTAGGAGAAGACTTCTTCTGGGAATTAGTCACATTGATTGATGTGATGTTACTCGGTCACTGGATAGAAATGCGGAGTATCCGACAAGCATCAGGCGCATTGAACGAATTAGCGAAACTGTTGCCAGATATAGCCGAGCGTATTAAAGCCGATGGCAGTACGGAAGAAGTATCCGTGAGTGCCTTACAAAGCGGCGACCTTGTTCTCGTGCGCCCTGGTGCGAGTATTGCTGCTGATGGTGAAATTGTAGATGGTCAATCAGACATTAACGAAGCGATGATTACAGGTGAAAGTCTGCCTGTGAAAAAAAGTACAGGCGATAAAGTTATCGCAGGTACGATTAATGGCGATGGCAGTCTGCGTCTCAAAGTCACAGCCACAGGAGATGAAACCGCCCTCGCAGGGATTATGCGTTTAGTCGAAGAGGCACAGAAGAGCAAATCGGCAACCCAAATTTTAGCCGATAAAGCCGCCGGATGGTTATTTTATCTCGCTATTGTTGTTGCTGGACTGACGACTGTTGGCTGGATTATTGCCGATGGCTACAATCTTAATGTGCTGGCACGAGTTGTCACTGTTCTAGTGATTGCTTGCCCTCATGCACTCGGTTTAGCTATTCCACTGGTTGTCGCTATTAGTACCTCCATGGGCGCGAAAAACGGCATTCTCGTTCGTAATCGCTTGGCACTAGAAGCAGCACGCAATATTGATACGATTATCTTCGATAAAACAGGCACACTGACAGAGGGACGTTTCGGTGTGGTGGATATGCTATCAACAGCGAATTGGGATAGCCAACAAACCCTTGCATTGATAGCCGGTGTTGAAGGCGACTCCGAACATCCGATTGCACGCGGTATCCGCCAAAAGGCAGAAGATGACGGTATCGCAGCGACAGTTATCAGCAATTTTGAAGCCATTAAGGGACGCGGTATCAAAGCACAATGGGATGGAAAAACTGTCCATGTCGGTGGACCCCGTTTGCTGGAATTGCTCAACTTGACGCTAACGGGTGACATTGAACAATTCGCCAACCAAGCTAATGATAACGCCCAAACCATTATCTATTTGGTCGTTGATGGCGAGATTGCGGCAGGCTTCGCACTGGCAGATGTTGTCCGCGAAGAGAGCAAACAGGCGGTTGATAAACTGCATCAACTAGGTGTCGAAGTAGCAATGCTTACCGGCGATAGCCAAGCAGTTGCGGATGCTGTCGCCCGTCAGTTAGGGATTGATACCGTCTTCGCAGAAGTTTTGCCAGAACACAAAGATAGCAAGGTTCAAGAATTGCAACAACAGGGTAAAAAGGTTGCCATGGTTGGCGATGGTGTCAATGATGCCCCAGCACTCACTCGCGCTGATATTGGTATTGCTATCGGGAGTGGTACAGATGTTGCCATTGAAGCAGCCGATATCATTCTCGTGCGGAGTAACCCCCTAGATGTTGTCAACATCTTTGAACTGAGTCGGGCAACGTATCGCAAGATGATTGAAAATCTCATCTGGGCGACAGGCTATAACTTGTTCGCATTACCGCTTGCAGCAGGTGTCCTCGCACCGATTGGTTTTATCTTATCGCCGGCGGTGGGTGCGGCTTTCATGTCACTGAGTACCGTTGTCGTAGCGATAAATGCCCAACTACTCAAACGGACTCAGCTATCGACTGCTTGATGTTGAGCCACAACCGACTAAAACGGGCGCACACGTGGGTACGCCCCTATGCACGAGATACTCTTTGCGTAATATGAGTTATCCACCACCGGATTCTTGTGTCGGTGGTGGACTCTCTTGTGGTGGTGGCAGAGTCGGCGGCACAAGTGTCGGTGTCGGGATGGATGTATTCGTCAAACTAGGTTGCGCTGTCGGTGTCAACGTCGGGATGGGTGTATCTGTCCGTGTTGGAAGCACTGTTTCCGTTGGTAAGTCTGGCAAATTCACTTCTGTTCGCAAATCCGACACATTGAAGGTATCCGCACAAGCAAAAGAGTCTTGTTCACCCCAGCCGCGTACATCACCCTGTAGCAGTACGCGCAGCCAATCCGCCTCGGCATCTTGAGCAATCACTATCACAGTCGTATCTTGTGGAATAGCGCCCACCTGTTGAAAGCGTTCATTGGGTCCCTCATACAAGATAATATCTTCTATTGCGGTGCATTGTGGGTCAATGAGAGGGATAAGCAATGTTTCTTGGAGTGCATTCCCGACTGCATCCTCAGCATAGAGGGCGATTTCTAGTGCCTCTTCTGGAATACCACTGATACCGGGTAAGGTATCGCTGGCAGCATATTCTGTTGAGGATTGCAATAAATTCGTCGTGAAGTCACTCAATCCACTCAGGCGAACAAACGACGCGCCCGGTATATCCCATTCAATCGTCAGTGTGCCGACGACATAGCGCACAAGGGCATCGGGCTGTGCAGAAAAAGTTTCGACACGCATCGGAATATAGACAAATGCTGTGGTTGTAGCTTCGGTAGTTTCGGAACGATTGCGCCCAATAACAGCAATATTCAATGCGCCCGACAAGTCATCAGTATCAAGAGTGACTTCTTGACTTTCGCCATCTATTTCGGATACGGCTACGACTTGATTCACCAAAATATCAAATGTTTCTACATTCTCTGCGTTAATGCGAAGTATCAAATCATCGCCTTGTGCTAATTGGTCAATATTGACATCCACACTATGAATAATCGGTTCTGGAGTCTTAAACATCCCAACAAGCATTAATAAGGCAATTATGAGCGCGGATAGGCTAATCGCAGTCGCCGTCATTGCAGCCCACGCCGGAAAACGCGGTGCGATACGTACCTTGCCACTTGCCGCAGCCACGAAGCCCGATTTATCGTGCGATTTTGCTTGAATGATAAAGTGATGTTCTTCGGGAGCGCCGATTAGCGGTGGTTTGCGCGACGTAATATCGACATCCACTCGCAAACGCTGTCCCGCTTGCAGCATCAAAACTGAATCTGGCAACTTAAAATCCAGCATATGATTCTTATCAATCGCTTTTAGGCTCATATTCAGGCTACTGCTGCCCTGATTATGCAAGAAAACTGATACAGGGTCGCCGGGGTCAGCTTGCTCCATCATCGCCATACCAAAGCCACTATAGGCTCGAACATTGACTTCCAACAAAGCATGAACAATCAATTCCGGTTGGTCAATTGGGGCAACCTCAATCGTGACTTCGTAAGTGCTTGGAACCGTATTCGGACGACGGGGTGGCTTGATATTCAACAGCACATAAACCGTCTCGCCAGAATCCAGTTCAATCTCTGAGCGAGTAAGGCGCAACCATTCGCTCGGCATCCCACTGACTCGTATTGACAGACGTTGTGTTTCATTACCCGTATTCAGTACCGATAATTCCGATGAGCCACTCGCCGCCGGCCACACATTGAGCCGTGTTTTGTCTAATTCTAGGCGGATATCGGTTTTATCGCGTGTAATACGCTGGGTTTCATCATCTTGTACCGTCATCGGCAAAGTCGGCGATTCATCCACTCTACGAAAGATAATGCGTAGTGACCCGATTTGTATCTCTTCCACATCATGGAGTAGATGCGCTTCGTTACTCACTAAGCGCACGCCATCAGCATACGTTCCATTTTGAGAATCAAGGTCAGTGAGGGTCAGGGTATCGCCGTCTTTGATAATGCTGAAGTGATAACGCGAGATTGCCTCCGTTTCTAGGGCAATCGTGTTCCCTTCTGCGCGTCCAACAGAGACCGTATCTGTTTTTAGCAAATGTGTTTCAAGCCGACCATCCGGCCAATATACTTCGAGTCGCCCATACGCCATAATAGCTTTGCTCCGATCGAGTGCGCGTAACCTACTCTTAATTGTAACGAGATGCGGCGTAGGGGCAAGCTATAGTCGGTGGAACGTAGAATTCCATGCGAAATATACGAAATATGCGAAAATTACACTCTGTTTACGAATTTTTCATAACCTTCTGTAAAAAGTAACGTATAATAATTATAGATAATGCGAATCGTGGAGAAGCACAGAAAACGTGTTTTTTCGGCAAATCATGGATTTTCGGGCGTAAGGGCGCAATGCATTGCGCCCCTACAATGTATTATTACCTTTTATGCTCCTGATTTTCGATGAAATCCTTAAACGATGTTCGTGTTAGATAACCAATCCGAAAATTTGGCATCATAGGATTTTGTATTTATGGATACCCTGTTTGAAAAAGAGAAAACCAATCATCGGCGGCGAGCATTATTTATTGCGATGCTTGCTATGATTGTCACCTACATTATGTGGAACATTCCGCAACTGGATATCGTGATGTACCCACTGCGCCTATTTGTTACGTATGTCCACGAAGCAGGTCATGCGATAACGACATTGCTTACTGGGGGACGTATTCATGAGTTTGTTGTCGATGCCGGTGGCTCTGGTCATGTGGTCAGTTCTGGTGGGACACGCTGGTTAATTTCTCCGGCAGGCTATCTTGGCGCGGCATTATTCGGTTCATTCTTATTCTTCATGGTTAATCGCTTCCCACGTTTTGCCAATGGTATCGCCTATGCACTCGGCGGTGCTGTCATGTTTTTCACACTCGCACTGGTGCTGATGAATTCAGTGCAATTTTTAGCTCTGCTGATTGGGGTGGGTTTTGCGCTGGTCTTGATTGCAGTTGGGGCAAAATTGCCGCAGATGTTGACGCTACTGGTACTCAATGTGCTGGCGATTATCACCGCCTTGAATGCGGTCTTTGATGTCTTCATTCTAATGCGTGTAATTGATGCTGGAATCGACCAGAACGACGCGGCGAATTTCTCACGAGATGTCACACCGTTTGTCCCTGCCTCGATGATTGCGCTGACGTGGGCAGCTATTGCGCTATTGCTCTTCGCTATGGCTTTTTATTATGGCGCTTGGAAGCCCTTAAATTCGGAAATTAGCGATACCTATAATTCCATGCGTGGACGCTAAGTTTTGGTTATGCACAAATCTTTACTATTTTTTATACCATTTACCGCACTTGAGCGTTGTTTTGGTGTATAATGACGGTATATTATGCTGATTAAAGAGGTCTAATCATGGCAGAACAATTCCAAAAAATGCGTATTACAAACGAAGTTTCCGCTATCGCTGATAACAGCTTCAAACGTTTGACAGGGATGCTGACACAACCGAAGAAAATGGATTGTCTGCGCTTTGTCTTGCCGGATGGTCGTCATATTGATGCCCTCAGCCGTATTTATATTATGTTGGGGCGTTCCGATGGCGGTGTGGCACAAGACCCGATTGATGTCGATTTTGCAAGTGCTGATGCTGCCAAAAATGGCGTTTCGCATGAACATGCTGTGATACAAGTCGTCAACGGACGTGTTGTCATCAAAGATTTCAACAGCCGTAATGGGACATTCATCAATGGGCAGAAACTTTATACCATGCGTGAATACCCACTAGCCGATGGCGATGAAATTATGCTCGGTAGATTACCTGTTCGCGTGCAATTTATCGGTTAAATGACGCATCATAAAACAATCACAACAAATCTTGAGAGAGGCTAAAACCTCTCTTTTTTGATACAGAGTTTGGTTATTCTACAACTGCCACACGCGCCGGATTCACATCTGGAGAGAGGGTGATAAATTGGGCGCTGACCCAGCCAATCTGGTTGCCGTCGCGGATTTGCCACCATGTCATATTGTCGTTGCGAGCGACAATCGGAACAACTTCACCTGCCCGTAATAAACCGATAATTTCACTATCGGCATAGGGTCTCACGCGCACAAACAAGCGCGTATCAGAGCGTAGAGTTACACCGCTTAAATCGCTGTTATTACTAATCGGAGATGCCGCACTGCCATCGACATAAGCCGCACTCACCCAACCCGTCGTTGCAGAATCTACTGCAATCTGTAGCCAATTGCCATCTGTGCTGCGGTCTAAGAGGGGAAATTGCTGTCCACGCTGTACACGAGTCAGGACATTATTCGCAATCCGTGGCTCACTGCGGACATTTAAGGCATTCGCCGTCACTGTGACCGTTCCAATCGCCGATTCGGGGACGATATGTTCTGGCTGTATGAGCGTTTCAGCTTCGGTGTCGGGAGGAGCAGCCCCCCAATCGAGATAAATAAAAGCCTCACCGCTAAATTCACGATAATCTATTTGGATATGGTGGATGCCTTCGCTGAGACGAATATCGCGTCCGAGTGTTTGTCCGGGTACATTATCATCCCATGCGTCGAGAATAACTTGCTGGTCAATGTAGAGACGAAAACCTTCATCTGCCGAGATAATGAAGCGATACACGCCGGCTGGAAGATAGCCGCTTTTAGCGAAGCGCACACTAAAATTATCATTGGGAATATCATCGTTCGGAGAATCCGTACCCCAATCAAACCCCACGGCATTTTCAGAACGCCCAAAGATAGATTCACCTGCGAGGTAGGGGTTATTATAATAATCGACAGCCCACGGTCTATCAAAGATACTTTGTGCCTGCGCCGAGAAAAGTGTAAACCATAATAGTATAATTAAAATTAATATGCGAATGTGTGTCACTCTACCCTCAAGTCTATAACACTTAAAGCGCCCGGTAGTGTAACGCATTTTTCTAACTTTTGCAGAGTCAGTATGAATTTTGCTGGAAAATTAGATACATCTCAAAAACATAACGTACAACAATCGGGGCGAGGCATATTTCGCAATCGGTCAATATGATGATGCACAGACAGATTTTCAATAAGCGATGCAAATCAATCCGGGCTTCAACTTTCCTATCGCTGGCTTGGCGGTTACGCTACATAAATTAGGCGATACGCAAAAAGCGATTAATTTGTGGAAGATGCTGATGGGATTGGACACACAATATCAGGATGCAGTATAATCTGAAATGGGCGACTAATCGCTTGTGTTGGACAGATGCGTTCACAGTGACCTACATAAGTACAGGCATTAGGATTTGTGACAAGTGCAAGACCATCTTTCATCGTCAATGCCTTAGTGGGACAAACCCGAACACAAAGCTCGCAACCCGTACAACGTTCGTTATCTATTTGCGGAACGGGCATATTAGGCTGCTCTGTCATTTTCACTTCCATATCAGTCACTATAATAATGCTAGGTGTCCACTACAGCATCTACCATTTACAATGACAAATCTTCGACTTTTGTCGGATTTCACTTGAGGGACTTGCTTGTCTGCTTGATTTGTTACACTTATAATCGGGAAAAATGACTCTTAAGCAGCATAATAAATCAATGAAATATGGAAGCAAAAATTCATGTCTGATGATTTGCTAAATAGTTTGAAAAATACCCTTGCGACCATTCCGTACTTCGCCAATCTTGATGCCGCGTTAATCGAAACGATTGTCCAACAGACAAAGCAGCGACAATATGACACAGGGCAGTTTGTTTTCTTAGAAGGGGAAGAAGATGTCGCACTCTATATTGTCCATTCTGGCTGGCTCAAGGCGATTAAGATGTCACCGGATGGACGCGAACAAATCTTACATTTTTTCGGGGCGGGTGCGGTCTTTAACATGATTGGGGTTTTTGCTGAGGTTGCGAATCCCGCTACAGTCATCGCACTTGAGCCATCAACGCTATGGGTTATCCAACAAGCTGTCATGCTGAAACTGCTGGATGATCACCCGAAATTGGCACGCATCATTATTCAACGTTTAGCCAAACGGGTTAAACATCTTGTTAATTTGGTTGAAGACCTTTCCTTGCGAACAATAGAATCGCGTTTAGCACGTTATTTAATCGAAGAGTCAACAGCCGAACAGTTACAGCGACCTCGCTGGGCAACACAAGCAGAAATAGCGAATCGACTTGGCACTGTTCCCGATGTCCTCAATCGTGCGTTACGCAATCTAGCAAAAGAGAACCTTATCCGCGTCGAGCGACACCAGATACAAATTCTCGATTACACAGGTTTAGAAACCAAAGCAGAGCTTGGTAAATAACTGACTTCAAAATTGACAAAAGTCGGAGACAGTAAGTTGCTGCTATGATATAGTAGGGATATATCTAGTTACAGCCAAGCGTAAGGCAACTGGATAAGCCTGCAAACATGGACAAAACATCTAATTAGCGTAGGAGACACAATGGACAAGCAAACTATGATTAATCATCTGAATGAAGACCTTGCCGGTGAACTTGGGGCAATCATTCAGTATTTGACGTATGCGGCAAAGGCGACAGGTCCCTATCGCCCTCAATTGGCTCAGTTTTTTCTCACTGAGGTAGCCGACGAGCAACTTCACGCGCAGTATCTAGCAAACAAAATTGTCGCGCTCGGTGGTGAACCGACCACCCAAGCACGCCCTGTACCTGTTGCAAAGTCCAATCGTGAGATGCTTGAAGCAGTCTTGGTCGCCGAACAGCAAGCCACCGCCGACTATGCCCAACGTGCAGAAGAAGCCCAAGCATTTGGCGATAAAGGCTTGGTTGTACAACTTGAAGATATGGTACGCGACGAAAGCGGTCATTCAGAAGAAACAGAGCGTATGTTGCGTGACTGGCCTCTGTAACGCGAACATTTTTCTGAATCAGAAAGGGAGCAATCACCCAGATTGGGTCATTTGCTCTCTCATTTTAGCTTAATGCCATCACCCTAGAGACATATTTAACAGTTGTATGATAAATGCAGAAAGATTTTCGTATGAACCGACGTGATTTTTTACGCCTCTCTGGAACGGGCTTTGCAGGTCTTGTTCTAGCGCAGTTCCCAAATATCGCTGCAACCGCACAAGATATCGAAGCAGATGTTGAAATTGTTCTGACGGCTATTCCAGAGCAGGTACAGATTTTACCCGGACAAACGACCTCTACTTGGCGTTACATCGCAGAGGTCATTCGTGGCGACCCGAATAGCGTTCAATCTACCCCGAACTCATATTTTGGTCCCATTCTGCGTTTCCGTAAGGGACAACAGGTTCGCATTCATCTGAATAATCAACTCCCAGAATCAACGATTACACATTGGCATGGTCTCACTGTTCCTGAAACGGCGGATGGGCATCCACGCTTTGCCATCGAAACAGGTGAAACCTACACTTATGATTTTCAGGTTATCAATCGTGCGGGTACCTATTGGTATCATCCACACCCACACGGGCGCACGGGACCACAAGTGTATGCTGGTTTAGCAGGCTTCCTATTCGTCAGCGATGAGGAAGAAGACGCACTTGGATTACCAGAGGGCGATTATGAAATACCACTTATGCTTCAAGACCGTGTTTTTGATGCGGACAACCAAATGGTTTATCTTCCCAATGGTATGATGGATAGGATGCACGGATTTTTGGGCGATAGGATGATGGTCAATGGTCAAGCAGATTACGCGCTTTCAGTCGAAAAGAGTGCTTATCGGCTGCGTTTACTAAATGGGTCTAATTCACGGGTTTACAAGCTGGCATGGGATGACGGCACGCCTCTGATAGTCATCGGTACAGACGGCGGATTGTTACAAAGCCCAATCGAGAAAGATTATATTATGCTTGCGCCTAGTGAGCGCCTTGATTTATGGGTAGATTTCAGCACTTATCCCGTTGGGACAAGTTTATCGCTCAAAAGCCTCACATTCTCCGGTGCAGAAGAGGGCGGTATGGGAACTTCAGAATTTACTATCCTGACAGTCAATGTTGATAGTGACGCTACCAGTACACCTGCCACACTTCCAGCACAACTTTCGACACCGAACTTTAATGATGCGCCCAATGCAGTCAACGCTGCTAATCCACGCCAATTTACTGTCGCTATGCAGGCGATGGCTGCCACTATCAATGGACAATCTTTCGAGATGACAGACGTGGATGCTAACGAAATCGTTCAAGCGGGCGATTTGGAAGTATGGGAGTTTATCAATCCACCGTCATCAATGGGTCGCGGGATGGGCAGGGGAATGGGTATGGTCATGCCACATCCGATGCACATTCATAACGTGCAATTTCAAGTTATTGACCGCCAAATTGACCCTGATTTTGCCTCTATATGGGACACAGTACGAGAAGGCTATGTAGATGGTGCTGGTTGGAAAGATAGTGTCTTGTTGATGCCCGGCGAACGAGTCAAGGTATTGGTGAAATTCCCAGACTATACGGGGCTATATCTCTATCATTGCCATAATCTGGAACATGAAGACTTGGGATTAATGCGGAATTATCGTATCGAATAGCTTGGTTTGAACTGCTGTGATATGGGGACACCCAAAAATGTCCCCATATTTGTGGTTCACAGTTATTGATTTTTACAAGCCGTAAATGTCGCTATATTTACCTAAGAGGGCATCATAAGGATGGTCATCATAAGCGAGATAATCTGCCTCTTTGAGTGTCAGTTCGATAGTGCGTGCCAGCGAATCGCGGAAAATGCTAAAATCTTCTTCGGCGCGTGCCTGCACCCATTTTGATTGTGCGAGTGCGGTTTCTTTTGCCTCTTCTGCGACAAAATCAGAGGGTAATTTAGTCGCTTCGGCATAATCTTCTATCCGTGAGAAATGCCTAACGCAAAGGCGCGAAAGTGCAAAATCGCATTTTGCTAAAACATTGAAATACATCCACGACAGATATGCTGTTTGCATACCCTGTCTTAAGAAAAAATCAACTGGCTTTTACTTCTGCATCAATTGTATCAATAGTGGCATTTTGCTTTGTGGTGTCAGATAGGGAGTTGCCAAAGAGTAGAGGTTGCTGATAGCGCAATGGCATCACGACAGTCGAGTCGAGTCTAGCGGTATTACCACGCCGTTTTTTGTTCCACTCATGCCATTCATCTAAGGGACCATGAACCACACGGTAATTTTGATTGGGATGTTTTGATTGGTAAGAATTAAGCGGTTCAACGTTATTAAAACGTACCCGACGCAGAGTCGCCACTAAACTGATTCCCCAGAAAATGAACATCATGAAGAGTGCTGCGACACTGTAAGTTAGTGTTACCAAAATTTCAATTGACATACTTAGTTTGTTCCATCAGTCATGCTCTGTTCATCCCCACTTGCATAGTCTAATTGTAAGGACTCTGTTGGGATTTCTCCATTACAGTGTTGTTCGTTATTAGTTTGAATCCTGTACGAATTTATCAGAACATTACAAAAACAGGGCGAAAGAACGATGCTATTCTGATATCGTTTGTACCTGCTATAATGCACAGTTATGACGAATGGACAATCTTCCTATCGAATAAGCTATGTTTTACTGCTGCTGATTTTGCTGGCGAGTCTGCCGATTAAGTTGGCGGCTGCCCAAAATATGCCCTTTGATATTGATATTGTTGTAGTGCTATCGCGCTTGGTTGAGTATGATGTGCCACCTGTCGGCACGTTGTCGAGTGTGGCGGCTTATAATATGCCGATGTTGTCATGGCTACACCTGCCGGCATTGACGATGACTCACAATGCGTATAGTGCTATTTTGCTAACCATGCTGACATTCAACATCATCACGACGATTGCGGTCTTTTGCATCGGCGATTCGATGTTCAATCCGCGCGTCGGCTTAGTAGCGGCTTTGATGTTCACGGTTAGCGAAGTGGGTATCAGCAGTGCATATACGGCATGGGCGCAATTACTCTTACCGGGCTTTTACGCGCTGACATTTCTTTTTTTGTGGCAATGGCGCAAGCACGAAAAAGGCATCTATTTGGCATTATCGGGAATCATAGCGACTGCCGCCTTTATGACCCATTTTTCAGCGATTTTGCTCTACCCGACTCTGCTTGTTTTCGCACTTATAAGCCGTGCAAAATGGCAATGGCGTTGGTTCTTAGGGGGTGGTGCAGTTTGTTTGCTGATGCTTGCGCCCTATGTGATTTATGAAAAAGAACATGATTTTGTGGATATACGCGCCTTTCTGCGGCAAGAATCGCGTATTTCGGCAGATGTTTTGGCACAAGTGCAATATCTCAAGCCTGAATCGGGATTATTGCCACGCGAACAGCCCAACGCAGTCCAAGCGATATCATCATCACAATCAACAAGCAATACACCACCACCTAGCAATGCTCCAACTATCAAAGCGCGTTGGCAACGGGCGCTTGATTTTGCTCTTAGTATTCCAGCCCAAGCGATACGGGGACTCAATCTTGGTTTTAATACAACTCTGCGCGGCTTGCCCTCTGTTTTTCGATTAGCACTCTATATTCCGCCTGTGTTATTTGTGATGAGTGTTGCATGGGCAATTTGGGGATTTGTGTGGCAGATATCTGGTAAAGCGGACACGATATATCATGTCCCTACAAACCATCACGACAACGTAGGGACTTCATCTATGCCGTCCGATACTCACAACGAAAAATGGTATCCGCGATTATCGCAATATTTAATTGACACGCCACAGGGACGCATTATCTTGATTTTGCTGTTCGTGATGACCCTCATTAGCGGCTTGATTGTCACACGCAGTATTGACCAACCGACCTATTTTATGGGATTGACCAGCTTAGAAATCGTGATTGCGGCGGCGATTTTCAGCAATGATAGATTACCGCGTTGGCTGCCGACTTTTGGTGCTGTGCTGGTCTTGACCTATGGCGGAGTCAGTATGGCAGAGCGAGTGGCACGTCTGAATCAGCATGATGACGCGCAGTATAGCCGTTTCAATGTGTCGATTTATCGCCATGTGTCGGATACCGTTGATTATATTGCGGCAGATTGGCAAGGCGCTGATACAGTCACAGTGAGTTATGATATCATGCCAGAAATGCGTAATTTATGGTGGGTTGCGGCATGGAACAGCATCGACTCCACCTATCGCATGGGCATGAATTTTGATTTTCTGCTGCTGTATCATCATGGTCTGCAAAATACGAATACTGACCCTGTTGGTTATGTTGAAACAGCCAATTATTTTGTTGTCTATGAGTTGGGATTAGCACGTTTTAACCTTGATGATTATACGATTGCACAATTTGGAACGATTTATGTGCTAAAACTAGATGAATGAATTGCCAGCACTCTGCGCCTCTGATTCTCCGTTTCTCTGCGTTAGGCTTTTTTGAATACAGTGTACTTTATCCAACTGCTAAAATTCTGAGGGCTAATCGCTATTTTCAGGATTTTTCTTCTTGGGCGCGACGCAATTCTGCTTCATAGGCTTGTGGGGTATCGACATCAGCAAGGATGCCATCACTATCGACATCAATTAGGCACAAATGGTCTTTGTTTGCCTGCAAAACATCGCGTGGCATTCCATCGGCGGGTAAATCTAAGAAAGCCTGCCAGAAAACTCTATCCAGCAAGA
Source organism: Anaerolineae bacterium (assembly GCA_030950085.1). Lineage (GTDB taxonomy): Bacteria > Chloroflexota > Anaerolineae > Aggregatilineales > Phototrophicaceae > JAUZRW01. Next base: position 6,303 of record JAUZRW010000221.1, on the reverse strand, counting down.
CCGGGTGCCCACGTTGACCCTTATAACGGGGCGCAACGATGGTTTCGGCTTCGTGGGCGGCTATCACAGTTTGCATGACGGTTACGGGGATGCGCGGCAAATCGCCGGGGATAACCATTGCAGCCAGCACATCATCGGGCATGGCACGCAACCCGACCTTCATTGAGGATAAAATTTCACCGTCGGCATAATTGACATTATGGGCAAAAGTCACATCATAATTAGACAAGGCTTGGCGTACAGCATCGGCGCGATGTCCTGTAACAACAATCACTGTACTAGGAGACACTGCCAGCACCTTCTCCGCAATATGGACGAGAATCGGCTTATCATCGAGCCAATTGAGCAGCAATTTGAACCGCCTCATGCGTGACGACAAGCCCGCCGCCAAAATAATCACACCTACACGCTTTGAATTCAAGTTATGCCTCATTGGATTCATTGATACTTCTCATAGTATTTATTCACTGCCAAAAAAGCGTAACACAGAGGCGCAAAGAATCAGAGGTGCAGAGTAATTTTTGAACTACTTTCCTTGGCATTTTCTGTGTGTTGGCGGTTCAACTTCCGTATTCTCGCACCTGTTATGACAGCGTAATTCATGCGTAATAATCTCTCTCTATGCTGTGCATACCTTTAATCAGAAACTCGGAGAATCATATTTTATGACTCAGAAATTTAGCCTTTCACAAATGGCATATGTGTTTGTGCCGCTTGTGGTCGTTGTTGTGATAGCATTTGGCGTATTTGGGATACCATTTACCGATGCCCAATCTGATGAAGATACTTGTGGGGCAGGTCGCATTGCCCGTGGATGGGATTCGACAGACTTCTGCAATACGTCTATCAATCTCGATGAGGTTTTATCGGGTGGTGTTGGCAGAGATGGCATTCCAGCCGTAACCAACCCCGACATGGAAACTGTCGATGAAGCCCGTGATTGGCTCGTTGACCGTTCGCCTGTCATCGCTTTTGAGATTGATGGTGAAGCCCGTGCTTATCCGCAAGCGATATTGATGTGGCATGAAATCGCCAATGATGTTGTTGCAGGTGTTCCAGTAGCTGTCACTTTTTGCCCCCTATGCAATAGCTCGATTGTATTTGACCGCCGAGTCAATGGCGAAACACTCGAATTTGGTGTCTCTGGCAATCTACGCAATAGCGATATGATTATGTATGACCGTACAACCTTTAGTTGGTGGCAACAATTCGTCGGTGAAGGCATTGTCGGCTTCTATAATGAGACCCTGCTTGATATTATCCCCTCACAGGTGGTTGGTTTTGGTGCATTTGCCGAGCGTTATCCTGATGGCTTGGTGATGTCGCGTGATACTGGCACCCGTCGCAGTTATGGAATCAATCCTTATACCGGTCTTGATAGCAATCGTAGTGGCGTGACATCCCTATTTCGAGGTGAATACGACGAACGCTTGCCGAGTCGCTCACGGGTACTGGCAGGTGTTGTAGATGATATCCCGATGGCTTATCCGCTTGAAGCATTGGTCAATGATATGGTCATCAACGATACAATTGGCACAGTTCCGGTGGTTGCTATGTGGCAATCTGGCGTGGCGAGTTCGCTCGATGAGTCGGATATTGATACATCGCGTGATATTGGCACAAGCGCCCTCTACAGCCGTGATGTTGATGGACGGGTTTTGACATTCCGCTACGATGAAGTCAATCAGGTGATTGTTGATGCTGAGACAGGCAGTATCTGGAACTTGTTTGGCGAGTCTATTCAGGGTGAGCTAGAAGGTACACAACTGGAGCAAATCGTTGCGACAGCGCACTTCTGGTTCGCATGGGCAGCCTTCTATCCTGAAACTGAAATCTACGATATCGAATAAGCCGATTGATATAGGGAGAGTACGTCTCTCTTTTGTGTGAAATTCGGGAAGAAAATCCATTTGTAGGGGCATGATTCATCATGCCCTTACGAGGGAACTCTAAAACATAACGCTTCTACATCACATATGAAACATTTTCTGCATCGCAAAGAATCGAGAAAAATCAGCGAAAGGCTTTTTATGAAAATCCGAACATTCTCTATGTTGTCTAGTTTAATCGCTATCTTGAGTATCGTCATGATTCCACTGGGCGCTTATGCCCAAAACGAATGTGAAAGCATCGAATGGATTGACGAGGTATTTCCGTTAAATGATTATTGCAATAACACCATAGATATTACCGAAGTCAGCCCGGGTTGTCGCTTCCGCGAGTGTATCCCCGCTCTCAATAGCGATGTCGTCACTATGGAATCTATTGCAGAGGCAAGTAATTGGCTTGTTGACCAATCGCCCGTAATTGCGATTGAGATTGATGGCGATGCGCGTGCTTATCCACAAGCGATTCTTGTCTCTCATGAAATCGCCAATGATGTTGTCGGCGGAGTCCCTGTGGCTATCACCTATTGTCCATTGTGTAATAGCTCGATTGTATATGAACGCACTGTCAATGACGAGATTTATGATTTTGCAGTCAGTGGCTTACTCCGCAACAGCGATTTGGTGATGTTTGACCGTCAAACCGAAACATGGTGGCAGCAGTTCACCGGCGAAGGCATTGTCGGCGACCATGCTGGCGTATTATTGGGTATTATCCCGTCGCGTGTGATTGGCTTTGGTCAATTCGCTGAACGCTATCCTGATGGGCAAGTCTTATCGCGTGGCACAGGTGGGGCAGCAAGCACTTATGGAACAATCTCCGCAGGGTATGCCAATTATGATGATGCTTTCTTGTTTCGTGGAGAGCCTGACCCACGTTTACCAGAAACTTCGCATGTCTTAGCCGGAACAATCGGTGATGAGGCAATCGCCTACCCCTTCTCGGCACTCGCGGAAGAATTTGTTATCAATGATACTGTGGGTGGTGAAGATATTGTCGCTATGTGGCAACCGGGGACAGCCGCCATGATGGATAATGTCGTCGTTGATAATTCACGCGATATTGGGACTGCTTCTTTGTATAGCCGCGAAGTGGATGGGCGAGTGTTGACCTTTTCATATGATGCGGCAAGCAATACTATCACAGATAATGAAACAGGCAGTGAATGGAATCTCTTTGGTGAAGCGATTAGTGGTGAGCTAGAAGGGGCTAAACTGCAACAAATGTTTGCTGCGGTACACTTCTGGTTTGCATGGGCGGCATTCAATCCTGATACCGTTATCTATGGCATAGAATAAGCCCCTTTCGGGGTTTCATCGTGCCTCTCGCAAGAATTGCAAGGTGAAACAGTGCTAGAGTGTTATCACAGCTAGTTTATTGAACAGGTTGTGATACACAAAATCGTCAATGAGATTTGAAGGAAAATTGGGCAGTGCGAAACAAATTGTCACGCCACAGTGATATCGTATTTCTAACTTGTACGGTTTGTGCCTTTGTGCTGGGTGCTGGCTTTTTGTTGCTCAAATGGCGGATTGGGGCGGATACATGGGAATCAGATGATGTTCCGCCCCCCCTTGTGGATAGAGATGATATTGAAAACATCGGCACCCGTGATTTTATCATTCCTATTGATAACCCCTTGTTCGAGTCTGTCGAAAATGCTCGTAATTGGCTCATGTCTGATGCCCCTGTTTTAGTTTTCGTCCTCTATGACGAAGCACGCGCCTATCCCTTAAATATCTTACTTCATCACGAAATTATCAATGATACCATGCAAAATCGAGATGTAGCGATTACATTTTGTCCCGGTTGTAACAGCGCCATCATCTTTGACCGCACCGTGAATGGGACTAGCCTACGACTCGGTGTCAGTGGCTATGTCTATAATAGTGGTTTTATCATGATGGATGAAGAGAGCAATAGCTACTGGAAGCAATTCACTGGGGAGGCAATTAGTGGGGCTTATACTGGCACAATACTTGAGATTATCCCGTCGATAGTTGTTGGCTTTGAGGCTTATGCAGAACGTTATCCGCAGGGGCTTGTTCTAGCGGGTGATGCCGATAACCCCCGTAATTATGATATGAATCCTTATATTGGCTATGACAGCAATCCACAACCGATGTTAGGCAGTTCTCACTATGATTCACGTCTTGAACCGTTGCAACATGTTTTAGCAGCGATAGTCGATGATGTCCCCGTTTCCTATCCTTTTACGATGCTCCAAGCCGAAGGGGTCATTCATGATATCGTCAATGACGCGCCACTGGTGGCTTTTTGGATGCCGGGCGCAGTCAGTGTCTTAGATGCCGCAAGCATCGAAGATTCACGCGATATTGGGCAAACGGCGCTCTTCAATCGCACCTTAGCCGATGGTCGTGAACTGACTTTCCGCTATGATAACGGGCGTATTTACGATAACCAAACCGATAGCGAGTGGAGCATCTTTGGTGAGGCTATTCGTGGCGAATTGATAGGTGAATATCTCTATCGCTATCAGAGTTTCTCCTATTTTTGGTTTGCGTGGTCATCAACTTATCCTGAAACACTTGTCTATACAGAGTGAATCGAATAAATAACCTTCTTCTAATGGCAAAATATCCTTGCTTTGTGTTATTTTTGATAGACACAGCTACAAAATTGAAAATAAGCCCCTTTCGGGGTTTCACCGCGCCTCATACAAAATTGTAATATGAGACAGGCTTTAGGGCATTATCACAGATAGTTTGTTAAACAAGATAGGATAACCCATGAAAAAAATTCAAACACAAGGCGTACATCATATTACATTGATTGGCGCAGAGCGTCAAACAAGCGTCGATTTCTGGGAAGGTGTGATGGGGATGCCTCTCATTTTTGAGCAACCGAATCTTGATGTTCCTGCCGAAAATCATCTCTATTTTGACCCCGGCGATGGGCGCTTGATTACGATTTTTACCAATGAGAATCGTCAACCCGACTCGACACGCAATCCCGAAGGCATTGGCAATTTGCATCATATCGCCTTCACTGTTTCGCGTGCGACTTATACACAAGTTGCCAAGCGGCTTGATGAACGCGGCATTTCCAATACAGGGGCAGTCGATAGAGGCTTCATGGATTCGATTTACTTCCGTGACCCACTTGGTCAACTGATTGAATGTGCTTGTTACAAATTTGAGCCACCCTTTGGTTCATCGTATGCCGAAGTGCTGCTAGAAGCACATAAGATCCGTGTCGGGCGCGATGAACATCACATTAGCGATGAACACGTTGCCGATGCGATAGAAATACTCGTGCAACGTTATCAGCGCACTTTATCGCCTGACCGTGAAGCGAAAGACCCCTATACCGAAAAACCGCCCGTTTGGGATTAGTACCCGACCAAAAAAGTTTTTATGTAGGGGCGCAAGGCATTGCGCCCGAAAAACACAAATCCAATCTTCAAGAATTAAATTGGTCAAGTATTAGAATGATATAGAGCATTTATGTACAAGCCATTCACCATACTATTCGGGCGACAATGGTATACTTTCACCCTTCTGATGATGTTTGGGACAATGCTATCACTCATCTGGTTCATTTACCGTGCGCCACACCGTCAACGCGCCGCAACACTAGACATTTTCTTAGCCGGATTATTTGGCGGAGTCGTGATAGGGCGCTTGGTGCATGTGGCGTTGCAATGGCAGTATTTCGTAGACCGCACGCCTGAAATTCGTAAAATTTATGATGAGGGTGGGCTTGATTGGCACGCTGTTTTTCTGGGCGCATTGTTCAGTATGCTGCTGATGGCACGCCTACGGAAAATCGACCTAAACCCCTTACTCGATACATTTGCTGTACTGCTTCCGATATGGGCAATATTAGGCTGGTGGGCGTGTGCCACGATAGGTTGTGCTTACGGCTTACCGATTGAACGCATGGCAGATTATCCGCGTGGGCTAACATGGGTGCAACCGGACATTTTTGGTATTACTGAACCCCGTTTTGCAACGCAGTTGATAGGTATTGTTGGCTCAATTGGCTTATTTGGCATAGCACTTGTATTGCATTGGCGCGATGGGCTGCGAGGGGGACAGCTTTGGCTCATCGTTCTATTACTCAGTATGGGTATGTTCGGCATCGGCTTTCTGCGCGGCGATTTTAGTCGGCTGCTCTATCATTTGCGCGATGAACAGTGGCTTGATATCGGTCTGATACTTTTTGCGGGAATATTGCACATAAGAAGTCGAGTCAGGGCGCGACGACAAATTGCCCCTGAAGCGAAGGGATAATTAACGCGAATATCGTTTAGTAATTGTTCACCTATCCATGAGAAAATGCCTAAAAATTCACCACAAAGACACGAAGGACACGAAGAAAGGTTCAAAAAAGGCAAATTGTAGGAACTGGCTTCTGCCTGTCCGAAGAATCTCACGGATAGCTGAATAGATA
>JAUZRW010000220.1 GCA_030950085.1 Anaerolineae bacterium | reverse complement strand
CTTGGTTTATTGGCAGTGGCTTCATCACAGGCTTGCTGACATTTTTCAATTTCGCCATGATACCCTTAATTGCCCTCTTCGGATTTTATACGCTTCTACATTGCCTTCTGAATGAAAAAGACGGGAGGCGTTCTCTGAGAGTTGGCGGTTTCTTCACTGTTGGATTAGTATTGATTTGGCTGCTTTTCGGCATCTGGACAAAATCGCTGCCATTTGCCATGCTCTCGACAGCATTTGAACAACATCTCGATTTAGAGCGCGGTTTTCTAGCTGGCTTATGGATGCACAGTTGGGAATGGGCATTGCTGAGTGGACTGCCATTTGTGGCGTTATGGCTACTTGTCATTTTCAAACGGCAAGAGGGCGATGATGTTCTACCACAAGCATTATTACTGACCGTCATTGCCTTGTTATTGAGCAATAGTGCGCGTGGCGAGACTGGACGTATTTGGTTATTTTTGACACCCTTTGCTATGCTTTGTGCTGGACAAATGATGCGAAAATGGGAGTATTGGTCATTTGACTGGCTCAGTCCGATGATTGTCCAAGCCATTTTGTTGCTTGCCCTCGCTTCAACATGGAATGTGATGGAAGCTGCCGACATTCGTCCGCGTCCTGAAGCACCGGAAATTCACGAAAACGTCACACCACAATCGGCATATTTTGAAGCTGGTTTTACTCTAACAGGCTGGAATGCGACCTATGAAGATGGTAGTATCATACTCAACTTGAATTGGCAAAGTGCTAGACAGATGACAACTGCTTATTACTTTGCAGCATTGCCAGTAGCACCGGATGGGTCAACGGCTGAACCTGTGGTCTGGCAACCACAAGAAACTCGCTATCCGACGACGTGCTGGTTGCCCGATTCAACGATTGGCGATACTATCCGCATACCCTTACCGGATAATGCGGCAGAAGGCGATTGGTATATCAGTCTGACCGCCTTTGCGGATGTCGATAATCCGCTAGCGACTGTCGCTATCACTGACCTGAGCGCATCACTAGGGACAGAAGATAGGCAAATCGGTCTGGGACCCATTATTGTAGAAAATTAACATGCCCTCTGTAGGGTGCGATACGCTGAATATGAGAGAAGGAAATATGCGTTTTCGATTGCCTGTCATACTCATCATTATTTTACTGTCTATTGGGCTGATTCAGGCACAGGAGAGCGAAGCAACGCCTGAACCACTACCCCCCTTGCCCGAAGCGCAGTTGGTCGAAATCGAAGCGGCGGATGGTCTGATGCTCAAAGGCGATTTTTATCTGGTCGATAATGCTCGCCCAACCATTTTTTTGATACACGAACTCTATGCGCGGCGCTCAAGTTGGGATTCTGTCTTAGAACCCCTATTGCGTGCTGGTTACAATGTTTTGGCAATTGATGTCCGTGGGCATGGTGCGACACGCGGCGGACTCGACTGGAATCGTGCGATAGACGATATCGCATTGTGGTTTACATGGTTACGTGAAGAAGCCGAAGTGCGTCCGGATGCTATTTCTACAATGGGAAGCAGTATGGGGTCAACATTAACGATTATCGCTTGTGCCAATGATGCGGCTTGCCGAACAACGATTGCGATTTCGCCGGGTTGGTCTTATTACGGATTCAGCCTTGAAGGATTCATTGCTGCCCGTCCGATACTGGTTGTCTATGCTGAGCGTGACCGTTGGCCGGCGCTTGGTGTACCGGATATGGTCGCTGCTGCGCCGAATACCCTCACTGTTCACACCTATACAGGCAACGCTCATGGCATGAACTTACTTCGCAATGAGCTAGAAGATTTCACCGAAATCATGCTGGATTGGTTCGCAGCATATGGCAGCTAGTCTTATCTCAAGTTAAGAAATTCCTGTATATATCAGCGACACGAATTACAAATTTGCGTTAGACTATGTGTGGAATATTGATATTTCCCAATGGAAGAATTTGCCATGAGTCAGATTTCACACGCCTTTGTTTTACCCGATATTGACTTCATCCAATGGTTACAGGCATTACAACCTTATCTCAAGCACTTTGAGCGCGTTGCCGTCATTCGCTCGCCCGGTGGCAATGACCTCAATCCTTATCGCAATGTGACCGCCGTAACTGCCCCCAATACATGGATGTCAAATGACCCCTTGCTGCATATTCGCCGCATTTACCCACAAGTCGTTCGGGTAGATGTTATCAGGGCGACTACTCCGCAGCAGATGGCAAGCCTATTACAGTCACGCATTGCCGCTAATGACCGCTTTGGCGAGCAAAATAATCGTGACAATCATATTGATGACCGTTTTGTGTTGGAATGGGCGACGAATGCACGACCACTGCGTATCACGAAGCACTTCACCGAAACGCCCACAGGTACAAGTTCTGATAATCTCGGTATTGGCATTGCCACACAAGCCGGCTCAAAGGTACTGTCGGCGACTTCGGGTACAGTCACGCGGCAATGGGTAGGCGATGAACCGGATGAACTCGGACTCGGCAAATATATTCAGGTGACTGTTGAGCATGAATCGAAAACCTATATTGTCACCTATGCTGGTTTGAGCAATGTGCGTGTCCCACTGCATACCAAAGTGGCTATCGGAGACGATATCGGGCGTGTCAGTGGCAACGACTTCATGCTAATTGTCCAACAGCAAGGCAGTAATAGAGGCGCTTATCGTTTACCGAACATCGTAGACCCAACTCCGATGCTCTATGTCACCAGTTTGCGTGTGCGTCCTACGGCAACAGGGCTGCGTGTGCGCTCTGTGCCTGTGGATGGTGATATTGTCGGCACGCTCAATCCATGGGATATGGTGATTCCGAAAGAGTCGCATGACCGCGTGTTACAGAAAATGGGCGTAGAAGGTCAATGGTTGCGCGTGCGAACGCCAGAAGGCAAAAATGGTTATACTGCCGCGTGGTTCTTAGAGGCGACTGTTTTTGAACCCTTCGCGCTGGGTGTGAATCCTGTCGGTGTGAATCTTGATGCACGCCACCCACTCGGAACACCGGATGCCTCGCGTTTGGGCGGTATTGGATGGGTACGTTTTGGTTACAACGTCAGTAATAGCACTGGCTCAGAGGATATACAAGCGGCTTATAATCGTTATGCCCCACTCGCGGAACAGTATGTACGAGCCGGTTATAAAGTGGTCTTCACGACGAGTCATCAAACCTATGGCGAGGCTAAGGGCTTTCCACCATGGCCACAAATGAATGACTCTAATTGGCTTGCCCTTATAGACCACTTTGCGGATATGATGGCACGCATCGCGCAGCAGTGGGCGGGTAAGGGGCTGGTTCATTGTTGGCAAGTCTGGAATGAGCAAGATGCTCCGATTGGTGCGCTAGCTTCTGTGCCGATGACTGCAACGAATTATGGGCGCATGTTGCAAAAAGTAGTCCCAGCCATCAAAAATGCTGATAACAGTGTATTGCTTGTAACGGGTGGGCATACTTCGGGTCCCGGTAAAGGCGCACCCTACGCTCGCCAAGCTATTTCGATGCTTAATGCCAGCAAGCGCATAGATGGAATCGCATTTCATCCCTATGGACGAGGGACAGATATTCGTTCGCCCTATGCACAATTTGGTCATATTGACGAGTCTATCCGTGCTTTTAGTGCTGTTTTGCCCGATAAACCTGTCTGGATTACGGAATGGGGTGTGCTTGACCGTCCGAATGACAATCCACAAGATATTGCCAATTATGCCACCAACTTCATCAGCCATCTAAAAGCCAATTATCCCGGTAGAATCGCTTGTATGATATGGTATGCGTGGGCGCAGGGAATGCACAATGGCTTCGGTCTTGTCGATGGTAATAATCAGCCACGACCTCTATTGACGGAGCGTTTCTTACAAGCCTAAAACATGCCAAAGTTAAACAACGCCCTATCAGAAATTAAGTAGTACTTGACCAATTTAATTCTTGAAGATTGGGCGCAGCACGCTGTCGCCCCTACCAAACCTTAAAAACTTTTTT
>JAUZRW010000022.1 GCA_030950085.1 Anaerolineae bacterium | reverse complement strand
TATCTATTCAGCTATCCGTGAGATTCTTCGGACAGGCAGAAGCCAGTTCCTACAATTTGCCTTTTTTGAACCTTTCTTCGTGTCCTTCGTGTCTTTGTGGTGAATTTTTAGGCATTTTCTCATGGATAGGTGAACAATTACCTAGACTGGTTATAGACGCTTTACCCACTTAACAGCATAATTAAAGTCGTCTAGGATTCATCATCTGTCAGCAACAGGAAGGACAACTTGTGGCATCACACACTGCACACCTAGAAGCACCGAAACAGGCTAACATGCACTGGCTCATGAGTTTTATCTTGCGCCATAAACAAGCTGCCTTTCTCGCTATTGCATCCGGCTCAATCGGCGGTATCACACTAGCACTCGAACCATATTTTGTCGGCGTTATTGTTGATAATATCACGCGAGACGGGATTGTAATGGCGCAAATTACCCGTGATGTGCTGATTTTACTCGGCATTACATTTGTGACTGTCGTGATGTTTTTTGCCCAACGGCACTATAGCGGCGAGGTGGCTTATCGCGTTCACTATGATATTCGGCGTATCGTCTTTGAACATATGGTGACGCTTGATAATGACTTCTATCGTCAACACCCGACAGGCGATTTGATTAGCCGTATGTTCAGCGATTTGAATTGGGTTTGGCGCTTGCTGGCACTGATGTTCAATCGCGGCGGTAATGCAGTCACGGCACTCATGATGTCAATTATCTTGCTTGGGGTGATTGATTGGCAACTGACGCTGATGGTCCTTACGATTCTTGCCATTGCGACAGTCATTCAGTTGCGCGTGGGTTTGTTGCTCGTCCCCATTTCAGAAAAAGTGCAAGACCAAGCCGGTGTCGTGTCTGCACTGGTACAAGATTCAATTAGTGGTATCCAAACAGTGAAAACATTCGGACGTGAGGCAGATTTAGCCGCAGCGTTTCGTCAAGAAAACGAAGCCTACCGCCGTCAATGGCTCGCTTTCAAGCGTTGTAATGAGCCTGTCGGGATGCTGCCCCAGTTGATTACCTATGTGACGACGGGCTTGGTGGTGATTTTTGGCGGAATAAAGGTCGTCAATGGCGGCATTACAATTGGGAACTTCACACAATTTCTACTCTATTTGACACTGATTCGGCGCGTTTTGCTGATGATTGGAACAACATTCCAACGTTATTTTCAGACACAAGGCGCGATGCAGCGTATTTCGCCCTTGTTACAAGCGCCTAGTATCAAAAATGCGGATAATGCCGTCGTGCTGCAAGAATCGCGTGGAGATATTACGTTTGAAAATGTTGGTTTGCAAGAAGATGGCAATTGGCTACTGCGCGATATCAATTTGACGATTCCGAGTGGTTCGGTTGTCGGCTTAGTAGGTGCTACGGGTAGCGGCAAAACGATTTTAGTCAATTTGCTTTCACGGGTAACAGATGTGGATGCTGGGCGCGTCTTGCTGGATGGCAATGATATCCGTGACATTAAACTAGAAGATTTGCGTGAGGCAATCGCTTATGTGCCACAGCAAACTTTTTTGTTCAGCCAGCCGTTGCATGAGAATGTCCGCATGGGGCATCCTGAGCTCTCTGATGAAGAAGTTGAGCGTGCTATTCATATTAGCCGTGTCAGTAATGATTTGCCACAAATGCCAGAAGGTCTGGATACATTGGTTGGCGAACGCGGCGTGATGCTTTCTGGTGGACAAAAGCAACGGGTAGCGATTGCGCGTGCGATTGCCCGTGACCCTGCTATTTTAATCTTGGATGATGCCTTAAGCAGTGTCGATACCCAGACGGCAGCAGAAATTTTGAATGACATGCGCCAAGTGCTTCATACACGCACGAGTATCATCATCGCACAACGCATGGCAACGGTCAAAGATGCCGATTTTATCATTGTGATGCAAGATGGGCAGATTCTTGAAAAAGGGACGCATGATGAATTGGTCGCTCATGGTGAATTGTATGCCAGCATGGTGGAGCGTGAAGCACAACAAGATGGGGAGCTATTAGCATGAGCCAAATCAGCCAAGCAACAGAAAATTATGTCCTCGACAATCAAGATACAAAAGTCAAAGCCATTAGCGATAGCTTTCTCGTCAAGATGTTGTGGCGCTTCCTGAAACCGTATAGTTGGCAATTGCTCGGTGTATTTGCCTTGCTGATTACCGTGAGTAGCTTGCAACTTGTCTTGCCCTATCTCGTGAAAATTGCTGTTGATGGACCCATCACAGAGGGTAATCTACAGGGTATTATGCCCATCGGCGCGGCTTATCTGGGCGCAGTCGCCGCATTCTTCGTCTTGCGCTTTGTCTATCTCTATTGGTTAGCGACAATCGGACAAAGTGCGCTACTGACGATACGGCAAGAATTGTTTGAACATATTATCAAACAAGATATGCGTTACTTCAATGTGACCCCCGTGGGTAAGATTGTCTCGCGCATGTCTAATGATATTGAAGCGATGACCGAATTGCTTTCGACAAGTATTGTGCTAGTGGCGGCAAATATGGTGACACTGGCTGGTATTATCATGGTGATGCTGTGGATGAATTGGCGCTTGGCACTGATTAGCCTCGCAGTCATTCCGATAATGATAGTCACAAGCCTATTTTTTCGTAATAAGATTCGCCCGATTGCAATGCGCGTGCATCAAATTTCGGCAGCGTATCAGGCATTTCTCAATGAGCAATTTAGCGGCATGTTGGTTGTACAACTCTTCAATCGCCAAGATAAAACTCGCGAAGATTTCTCGATTATCAACAAAGACTACTTTGAGTCGCATATGGGTTTACGCGATACCCATACTTATTATGCGTCTATCTTGCAACTGATGACGACTTTTGGCTTGGCACTCGTGCTGTGGGGTGGTGGATACGGTGTGCTGACGGCGTGGGCTGGTGTGACAATAGGTGTGCTGATTGCCTTTATTGAGTATGTGCGCCAGAGTTTTGACCCGATTACACAACTTGCAGAACAATTCGGGCAGATTCAAACTGCCTTGAGTGCTGGCGAACGTATCGCACGCATGTTAGCCGTTGAACCGATGGTGAAGGAATCCGATAACCCCAAACGCTTTAATCAAAGCAAGCAGTATGTCCATTTCAACGATGTGACATTCGGTTATGACCCTGCCAATCCGGTCTTGAAAAATATCAGTCTCAAGATTGAACATGGTCAGAAAGTGGCGATTGTCGGCGCGACGGGGGCTGGCAAAACAACACTCGTGAAGTTGCTTGCCCGTTATTATGATGTCGATGATGGCAGTATTGAGATTAGCGGCATAGATTTACGAGATTTGAGTCTCGCAGATTTACGGCGTTTAGTGGCGGTTGTGCCACAAGACCCCTACTGCTTCAATGGCACAATTGGCGATAACTTGCGCCTGTTCAATCAAACTATCAGCGAAGAACAGATGAAAGCCGCATCAGAATTTGCTTGCGCCCAACCCTTCATTGATAAATTGCCGGATGGCTTCAATTATGAATTGTTGCCGGGTGGCGCGAATCTCTCGCAAGGGCAACGACAATTATTAGCCCTCGCAAGGGCGCTCATTCATGGACCCGAAAGTATTCTTGTCTTGGATGAGGCAACGAGCAGTATTGACACTGAAACCGAAGCTCTGATTCAACAAGGTATGGCGCAAGTTTTGGAAGGGCGTACTAGCTTGATTATTGCCCACCGCTTGAGTACCGTCCGTGATGCCGACCGTATAATCGTTGTCAAACAAGGGGCTATCATCGAAGATGGCACACATGATGATTTGCTTGAAGTCGGTGGTTTGTACGCGCAATTGTATTATCGTCAATTCGCAGACCCCGATGCCAGCATTGATGACCTCCTAAAACAAGGTGATGCTGGCAACAAGAAAAATAATCGCCATAAAGCTGGATAATCTCTCGAAATGCCAGCAGATGTAGTGTAACGCGCCCTTTTCTGCATGGTGGTGTACTGCACTTCAAATCAAGTTGTGCTACACTAATATAGAGTCTGAAAGAAATCAAAAATCGTAGGGGTGAATCTTGTGTGGTTGCCTGTTCGGGAGCGCACATAGGCACTCCCTACCATTCCAAAAACTTTTAAGACTGCCACATATGGATATATTGAGTCACATAGTCGAGTGAAATATGAGCGAACAAGTACACCCCAAAAAAGATCGTAGCTGGCTTGTCTACCGAGAATCAATCCCAACTGAGATGCGGCAAGGTGCGGCAAAAAAAGCGATTACCGAATATTTTGAATCGATTGGTTTTCGCCAAACACAAATGAGTCCCTCATTACAATTTGAGCGTGGCGCATTGCTGGCGAGTCTCTATAGCCCTAATCCCCGTAGCCAAAAAACCCATATCACAGCCGATATCGTCAGTAGTGGGAGCGAGAATTTAATTGAACTTGTTGTGCGGATTAATCGCTTTGGCAATATTCCACTTGAACCCGATTTTGATTTCTGGCGTGTCGAAATAGAGGGATTAGCAAATACAGTACAACAGGGCTATTCTGACCCACGCCTGAGTGAATATGCCGCAGAACGGGCAAAATGGTATAGCATTGCCATGATGATGGCTTTGTTATTTGTGGCGCTGGTTTTTAGCGTCATCGCCATAATAAGCGTGATGCTGTTCTTGTGAAACTGCCTAATGCTGAAAAGGCCGTTGTGGACATCCGCAAGCTGACCGATTACTGCTTGAGTTCCAACCACCCAGTCGGTAAACATAAGGCACGAGTGTTCGAGTCGGCACTGGGGCTGATGGCAGAAGATGCACCTCTATTGTGCGAGGTGCTGCTGCAAGCGGTATCAGAAGAGGACGCAAATCTGGGTGAATCTGATGACTACGGGCGACGCTTTACAGTAGACTTTGCGATGAGAACTGATATAGGAGAAGCAAAAGTACGAAGTGGTTGGATGATTCGTAATGGTGAAGATTTTCCTCGCTTAACAACCTGCTTTGTGCTATAAGCCCTTTTCGGGGTTTTACGCAGCCTCACACAAAATTACAAGATGAGATAGGTGTTAGAGTGTTGTCACAGATAGTTTGTTAAACAAGGATTATAGAAAATGAACGCGATAAAATTATTGGATGTAGTAGCTTTGACGGAAGATATTCCCAAACGCAAGCTGTATCGTGGTCAAGTGGGTACTGTGGTCGAAATATTGGATGAGGATATGTACGAGGTTGAGTTCAGCGATGCAAGCGGACGCACCTATGCAATGCTGGCATTACATACCCGTCAACTGATGATATTGCATTACACACCGCTGTCAGCATAAAGTCCCTTTGAGGGTTTCATCGTGCATCATACAAAATTGCAAGATGAGACCGATGCTAGAGCGTTATCACAGATAGTTTGTTTAATAAGGAATCATAAATCCGATGAAGCTCTCCATCCATAATAAACCTGCTCTTTATGGTTTGCAAAAATCGAATAGGGACTTCACAAAGGAAAAAAGTTGGGGGAAAAACATCTTCAACAATGCCTTTCCAATCGCTTTGGCATGTTACATGGATACACGCGCAATCGAACCTATTTATCTCCAGTTTGATAAAGATATGGCTTTATCACATGCTACTATACCTGTAGCGACACTATTTGGTAAAAAACCAGATGATGAAACTACATTTTTTGCTTTCGAGAGCGACTTTGTACCATATCGTTCGCTTGTTATTGGTAATTTACCGCGTGCAGATATTGTTATCCAAGATGAAAAAAGTGGACAATGCACGAGTGGACTTGAAATCAAGCTGACAGCCTTGCCAGATAATTCAACCTACAAGCTAGGCGACGAACGCTTTGGCTGTGAACTTGTCATTAGACCCGATACGATTGTCTATCTTGCCTTAAGTATTGCCCGTGAATTCAAGCATAAGCCCCGTACACTGCAATCACAACTTGAAATGATATCGCATATCAGCGATTGGACAGATATTGCCGAAGTTGCGCCTTATATTCCACAAATGGCAAGGGTGCTTGATGATTTGCTCCAATCCAATCTACACTTGCAACGTCCTTTGGTCTTGCAACCTGTCTGGAAAACGATTGGACGCACCTTGCAATTACACAGTGATGCTTTTGATATATTTGTGTGGAGCGATTTTGCGTTCACACGGCTGTTTTTTCGTGATGCACATAATATCAAAGGGAAGCCATCCCGAAGCGCACGCAGTATCGCATGGTTAGCAAAAATGCTCTTAGATTTTGCTGCTAATGGTAAAATCGACCATCATTGGGTTGTCGATAATATGTCCTTCAACACCAAAAATGATAAGGCATTTGCTGTTAATGGACGTGTCACACAACCGTATATGGCATGTACAGAATTAGAGGAACCGCGCATCAAAAAAGATGAAATCCGCCATATTATTTTACATGGTGGGCAAAATTTCTTGAGTCCAGAACGACGCTTAGATGCCGCATTACTCAGTACGCTTGGGCTATTTGATTGAAGGAAAACTATGCGAGTTATTGATTTATTTTCAGGTTGTGGCGGTATGTCACAAGGATTTAAGCAAGCAGGCTATGAACTTGTTGCCGCTTATGATAATTGGACAGCCGCCGTTGCTGTGTATCGTGCAAACTTTGACCATCCAATTTTTGAAGTTGACCTCAGTACGCTAAAAAGTGTTGAAAATATCCAATCATTCCAGCCAGATATGATAATTGGTGGCCCCCCATGCCAAGATTTCTCTAGTGCTGGCAAGCGCGATGAGTCTCAAGGGCGTGCTGACTTGACAATGACATTTGCTGAAATTGTAGCATGTGTGAAGCCTGAGTGGTTTGTGATGGAAAATGTTGACCGTATTCGCAAAAGCAGCGTGCTACATCAGACTAAATCAATTTTGAAAAATGCTGGATACGGATTAACAGAAAGTATTCTCAATGCTAACTTGTGTGGTGTACCACAAAATCGCAAACGGTATTTTCTGGTAGGCGAATTAGATAGTTATGATGGGGTTTTAACGCCTTATTTTGAAAAAAACCTTGCGGACAAACTTCTCACTATTCATGATTATCTTGGTGATAGTTTAGGCATAGAATATTATTATCGCCATCCGCGCAGTTACCAGCGTCGAGGCATTTTCAGTATTTATGAACCTAGCCCAACCATTCGCGGAGTCAATCGTCCTATTCCAAGTACCTACAAACAACATCCGAATGATGCTGCTCCTAATACCCGTTCATTACGTGCCTTAACAACGATTGAACGCAGTTATATACAAACTTTTCCGAAAGATTTTACGTTTGAAGGTACAAAGACAAATTTGGAGCAAATGATAGGCAATGCCGTTCCGGTACGCCAAGCTGAATATATTGCAAAATGTATCTTTGAATATATCGCCGACAAAACGAATGACAACCTTATCGAAAACACAGCTTCTACACAATTACAACTGCTCTAGTGTTGATAATAGAGGTCTTGCAAATTAGCGAGGAAAAACATGAATAGAATGCGGCGTGCCTTACTCTTTATGCCCGGTGATTCGCGGCGCAAAATCGAAAAAGGGGCGGCGATGGCTGTCGATAGCATCATCATGGATTTAGAAGATGCGATTGCGCTCAACCAGAAAGAAGCAGCCCGCCTCTCAGTTGCCGATGCCCTAGGTGAAGTCGATTTTGGTCGTAGTGAGGCTCTTGTGCGTATCAATCAAGTGATTCGCGGCTGGCTCTATGAAGAAGATATTGCGGCAACTGTCACTGCTAAACCCGATGGCTATGTGCTGCCAAAAGTGGAAGAAGCATGGCAGGTTGTCCATGTGAGCGAAATCTTAGCCCAAGCCGAAGAACGTCATGGTTGGGACATTGGCACGATTAAATTGCTGGCAATTATCGAAACCGCTAAAGGCATTGTCAATCTGAAAGAGATTGCTGCTGCTGATAAACGCTTGGATGCCCTCGTTTTTGGTGCAGAAGATTTAGCTGGCGATATCGGGGCAACACGCACAGAAGAGGGTTATGAAGTCTTCTATGCGCGGAGTGCCGTTGTGACTCACGCTAAAGCATTCGGCTTGCAGGCTATTGATACAGTCTTCATTGATTTGACGGCGGATGCTGAAACGCTCTACAAAGAGACCGAATACATCGCAAAAATGGGCTACACGGGCAAACTCGCCATTCATCCCAAACAAGTTGACCCGATTCAGCAAGTTTTCACACCGAAGCCTAATGAAATTGATTCAGCACAACGATTATTAGAGGCTTTCAATGCCCAACAGGGACAAGGTATCGGTGTCTTTGAGTACGAAGGCAAGATGATTGATATGCCCATGATTCGCGCGGCTTTGCATATTCTGAAACGAGCGCAAGCCTGCGGCAAAATCGGGACGGATGTCAACCTACCTAATCTCTAACGTCAAACCACAAATTCGCAGTTTATCATCATATCCCAGCGAGTAACTACACATAGATAGCGTGGCGGTGCGCTTCGATACCGTCAAATAGCTGCTTGAGAAGTTCTTCGTTTTGAAGGATAGTTGACATCATAGCATGGGTAGCACGCTAGATTAAGGATACATAACAATATGGCTGAAGATCGTCGTTTTCAATCAAGCTATATGGAAGGCGTGAGTAAATTTCAGGGATTACGGACTAAGGCTTTCTTACAAGAGATGATGAGTCTGCTGCGTGGTCAATCGGCGGAGTTGCTGAGTTTTGATGAGGTTCGCGCAAGATTGCGTCTACGTGCCGAGAGTTATAAGGGTTTGCAAGATATTCCTGTGGATAAAATCATCGGCAGTGTCGGGAGACATCGAGATTTTACCCAGACTTTTTTGCCTAAATCCGATGACGCACGAGATCGGTGGAGTCGTGTTTATGCCAAGGTGAATAGTCTGGAAGGTGTGCCGCCGATTGAAGTTTATCAAGTCGATGATGTCTACTTTGTGCGCGATGGTAATCATCGGGTATCTGTCGCCCGTGAAATTAATGCCAAAACAATTGAGGCACATGTTACCGAACTACCAACAGAAATTGACCTTGAGCCGGGTATGACGCTGGCAGATTTGGATGCGGCGGGAGCTTATGTGGCTTTTCTTGAGGAAACCCAGTTGAAGTATACGCGCCCCCATCACCAGTCGATACAACTATCCGACCCCTCCGGTTATGCTGAATTGCTGGCACATATCTATCTGCATGGTCAGGTGATGGAGCAAATTCGTGGTGAAGCGGTAAAAATGCCTGATGCGGCGGCAGATTGGTATGACAATATTTATCGTCCAGCACTGACGCTCATTCGCAAACACAATGTCTTGCAACTTACGGGCGAAGAGAAGAAATATACCGAAGCCGATGTATATGTGTGGATGGTTGAGCATTTGCGCGATATTCGGCGACAATATGGGGATAGAACAGACACACGAAAATTTAGTCATGCGCTGGTTGATTATTTGACCGAGAAGAAAATTGCTATTCCGCGTGAATTAGTCAACGAGGATGATGAATCGGTGATTTTATCGCGTACCCAAGTTATGAAAGCTTTGCGCGAAGAAAAACATCGCCACGACCAAGACGAATAATCTCGGCACAGTAAGCCCTAAAAAGGGCTCGTTTGTTAGAAAGCAAGCACAAGGGCGGCAATCACACCGAGTATCAAGCCGATATAGAGGATAAAACAACCCACATGGCGCGTGGCACTATAACGTCCACTTTGTAAACCGAACATCACGCCGACCAACGGACTCAGAAAACCCGATGCTCCCAGCACGAGAATCAATGGGACAGTAGACCCTGTAAGTTGATATTCAAAATCCGTGACACCAAATAACAATGCCATCCCGACACTAAAGAAGAAAAAGAAAAATGCTGTACTCATGAGCAAGCCTAAGCAGCCACCAAAAACTGCTTCTTTGGATTCTGACAAGATGCTGCCACCACCTTTGCCACCTCCACCTAAAACACCTTCCAAAAGTTCACTTATCACTTTTACACCTTTCTATGCTTAGGACTTAGGAACAGAAATTAAATAACTCTAGCAATCGTTGTTCCAACAGTTTGGGAATAAGCGTGAAAAGTTATCAGTTTTTAGTCATCAGTTGTCAGAAAAACAATTATCCTGAACTGAAA
>JAUZRW010000219.1 GCA_030950085.1 Anaerolineae bacterium | reverse complement strand
CTCAAATAGATGCTTGAGAAGTTCTTCGTTTTGAGGGATAGTTGACATTAGAGTTAGACTTTCTAATCGCTGCTATTTACTAACTCAGCTTTTTAACGAAAGTCTTCTCTTTTTGCAAATACAGCCAAAGTCTAGGGACGGGATATATCCCGTCCGAAGCAAATCACCAGATATTACTTGACATCCATCTCAAATAATCCGGCGAGAAAAGCGAATACATCGACCCGTTCTTCAATGACCTTAGCGGTTGGTTTGCCCATACCATGCCCCGCTTTGGTATCAATTCGCAGTAGGATGACATTATTACCATCATCGGCAGCTTGTAATTTTGCCGCAAACTTCTTAGAGTGCATTGGAACAACGCGGTCATCATGGTCAGCCGTGAGAATCAGCAACGGTGGATATTTCTGCCCTTGTTTGATGTTATGTAGTGGCGAGTATTTGTATAAGAAATCAAAATGCTCTTCACTCGAATTTGCATCGCCATATTCCGAAGTCCAATAGCGTCCGGCTGTAAAATGCTGGAAACGCAACATATCAATCACAGGAACATGACATAAGACTGCCCCGAATAAATCAGGACGTTGTGCCATCACTGCGGCAACCAATAATCCACCATTACTACGCCCTTCAATCGCCAGTTTCTTGCTAGATGTGTACTGGTTCGCAATCAACCACTCAGCCGCCGCGATAAAATCATCGTAGACATTTTGCTTATTTTCCAAAGCCCCTGCTTGATGCCACGCCTCGCCATATTCGCCACCCCCGCGCAGATTGGCAACTGCAAAGACACCACCATTTTCTAACCAGACAGGCATCCAACTATAATATTGTGGTGTCAAGCTAATATCATAACCACCATAGCCATACAAAATCGTCGGATTATCGCCGTTTAACGCCAAGCCTTTTTTTGCTGTGATGAACATCGGCACACGAGTCCCATCTTTCGACTCATAGAAAATTTGCTTTGTTTCATACTTATCAGCATCAAAAGAATCAACTGATGTATCGAAGAAAGTATCGACTGAATCGGATTCAAAATCATAGCGTAGCACCTGTGGCGGATTCAGATACGATGTATATGGGAAAAACATTTCACTATCATCGGCATTGCCGGATACAAACGCCGCATCTCCCATATTGGGAAGTTCTACTTCTCCGAGAAATGTCCCGTCTTTCGCAAAGCGTTTGATGATATTACGGGCATGGTGCATGTAATTGACCACAAATTGCCCATTGATAATCGTACAATTAGCAATCGTATCATCATTCTCAGGGATAATATCGCGCAATTCGTCAGGCGTATTGATATCCACCGCTATCAGTCGTTTATTCGGCGCATCTTTTGTTGTCAGCACATAGAATATCTCACCCTCATTGCCAATGAAGTAATACGCCGCGTCTAAATCATCAAATAAGGGCTGAAAGTTATGGTCATCAACACGGGCATAATGCAAACGATTGTACGTAAATGACTCGCCGCCGACGTATACAGCGAGGTACTGCCCATCATCGCTAACTTGTTCCCACAAACTAGAATTGGGTAAATCAGGACGTTCATAGAGCATTTTATCTTCTGATTGTGGTGTGCCAAGTTTGTGAAAATACAATTGCTGATGCACATTCTGATTGTCTTCGCCCTCATCTTTTGCATCTATCGGAAAGCGCGAATAGTAAAATCCACTTTTGTCCGGCAACCATGCTGCCGATGAAAACTTAACATCTTTAATCACGTCATCCAGATGCTCGCCCGTATCGACATCCAAGACATAAAACGTGCGCCAATCAAGCCCACTCTCAGACGTAGAATACATGAGCAATTGACCATCTTTCGTCACTTGCCAATCCATCAAAGCGATAGTGCCGCCATCACTCCATTGATTGGGGTCAAGCAACAGGCGTGGTTCAGAATCACCTTCTTTGACATACAAAACAGACTGATTTTTCAGACCATCGTTATAAGTATAAAATAAACGACTGCCCTTTTTTGTTGGAACTGTATATTTTGGATAATTCCATACTTCGGTTAAACGTCGCTTGAACTTTTCACGCCCCGGCATTGTGCCTAAGATTTCTAAGGCAAAATCCATTTGCTCTAGAGTCCATGCTTGCACTTCTTCATCTGAGGCATCTTCTAACCAGCGATAGGGGTCAGGAACGGTTGTGCCAAAAAAATCATCACTGATATCTACAGTGCGCGTTTTCGGGTAAGTCATCTTCGTAAACATCATTTGTCCTTGTCATCAGTAGACACTCTCTGAAGCATTATAGTACACGATATTCATGCAACAGGCTTGCAAATGGTTACTGATGGATTTTAACAGATGTAGGTAAATCATTGTGTCAGGCAGCGTGCAAAGTGTTATACTGATAGAAATGTTGTTGCCTTATTCGCCCCAATCGAAAGGGTGTTATATGTTTCAAAATAAACGATTTAAGCCGTATCTGCTCATTTTAGGTATTGCCGCTATTCTCATTGGCACATTTGCCCTCAGTAGCATTGCAGCACAGGGGCAACCCGTTTTTCGGATCGGTGTGCTAGATAGCCCCGATGGGTCATTAACCCGTGGCGCACAACTCGCTATAGAAGAAATCAATAATGCGGGCGGTGTTGTGGGTGCTGATGGGACAGTCTTCCAACTGCAATTGGTAATTCAACCCACAACAGATTTACCGACAGCTGTTGCTAATATCAATCAAGCGAGTGTGATTGCTGTCATAGGTCCAGAAAGCTCACAAACCATACTCGGTAATCGTAGTTTGTTAGCATCTCTCAATGTGCCATTATTGACACCTGCTACCGACGATACGATTGTTGTCAGTGATGCAAGTAAACGGATTTTACGGATTCGCGCACAAGAATCATTACAAGGACGGGCATTAGCAGATTATCTCATCAACGATTTGAACGCCGCTTCATTTGTGACCGTGCAGCTTGACCTTGAAAGTACCGTTAGTGTTATCGGATTCACTCGTGCAGCATCGCAACTCGGTTTGATTGCCGGTGAAGGATTGCTATTACAAGAAGGGGTCTCCATTGATAACCTCGTAGCCCAAATTATACGCCAGATGCCACAATTTGTTGTTGCTTACGGACCACCAGAACTCACTGCACAGTTATATACAACCCTACGTCAATCCGATTGGCCCGGTAGATTTGTCTATAATCGTGCCAATAGTGTAATTTTCCGTAATGGCGTACAAGAAAGTCTATTAGAAGGCATTATCGGGGTATCGTCATGGTCATATACCGTTGGCGATGAAAGTAGTCAAAATTTTGTTTTCGCGTATATTCGCGCCTTCGGAAACGTGCCGAACGAATTAGACGCAGCCGCTTACGATACAGTCTATTTGCTGCAAAAAGCGATAGGTCGCCCCGGTGCATTACAAGATAACCTACTCGCAATCAGTAATTTTGAAGGGGTACAAGGCACGCTCAATCCGGCACTACTGGCATCGGGTGAAACCAGCAATAATGTCGTTGTCACTGAACTCGGCACATTTGGCGCACCGCTTGCTGTCGTGCGTTTTGTGGGTGGGCAACGTGTCCCATTAGAATCATCTGATTTTGTGCGCGAAACCCCTACACCGCGCCCCACAGCCACACCAGAAGGCGTTTATCTTGAAATCACACGCGCTGTGCAGAATGTCCGCACAGGTCCCGGACTTAATTATAATATTTTGGGACAATTACAAGAAGGCGAAACAGCACGAGTCATCGGTGCGAATATCGACTTTACTTGGGTTGTTATTGCCTTTAGAGGGCAAAATGGTTGGTTATCACGCGGTATTTTAGATGTCATCGGCGATAGAAATACTATTCCTGTGATTGCTGCACCACCATCGCCTATCCCACCGCCAACAGCCACATTACCGCCTGTGACTGCTACGCCGCCCTTACCACAATTGCCCGACATTGTCATTTCGTCTGCATCACCACCGCGCCTGACGATTGGCTCTTCGTTCAACGTTAACGTGACTGTAACCAATGCTGGAGCATCGGCGGCAGGACCTTTCGCTGTAGCCGTAACATTTGAACCGGGTGGAGTCTTCTCTGCTATTAATTTGCCGGGACTTGGTGCGAATACATCAACCAATATCACGCTAACGGGGGTTTTAGCAGGTGCAACTGGGTCACAAACAGTTACCATTGTTGCTGACTTAAATCAGCAAGTCGCTGAGGGCAATGGCGAGAACAATAATTTTGCATATCAATTTAGCTATGTAGCAGATGCACTGCTGCTCACAACTGCGCCCGCCACAGGAACACTGACACTCAACGAATTAGGCACGATTGCCTTTGATGGGAGCGGTGATGATATACAGTGGGGTGGCGGTGGAATCGCGCCTCTCGGCTCAACACGATTGGTTCTCTTGAACAACTTCTCTAGCCTTGCCTCTGTCCATCGAGATGCCATTGCCAGTGCAAATCTGCAAAATCTCCCAATTGGCAATGTCCAAGCCGGAATGCTCATTGGCTTCTTATCAGACAGTGGCGCGAAGCATGGTGTTATCGAGGTTATTAGTGCCAATCCCGGCGTGAGTATTACCTTCAATTACAGAACATACGACAGCTAAAGGTCACGATAAATCATGGGGTATTCTCAAATACAGAGGATATCCCTAGAATAGGCGTAATAGTGATGGAAAAAGTAGCGCACCGAATATAATTAGTATCACGATCAACAAAACGATACGCCGTGTTGTCCAGAAAGCTGGGCGCGAGTCGTCAACATAACCAATGGTCAGAGGATCATTATCGGGCGGTGAATCATAACCAAATGCCTCAATATCCTCATCATCGGGATATTCATCATCATCTATCCAATCATCGTATCGCATCTTATTTATAGTTCCTATTATCTGCCATAACCCGTTATCTCGACCCGTTCAAGTTCACGTTGATGAATGTCGTTTGTCCGCCAATAATCGACACTGTTTCCCGAAACAGATTGCGACCATTGCCACTATTCACAATGACTTCATATTGTCCGGCTGGTAAATCGCCGAGTGTGAAATTTTCACGCCATGCAGAGTCGGCATTCACACGATTACTACCATAAGTATAGGTTTCACGTTGAACCCTATCAGAACGGACTTGTAACACCACACCATTCGGGTTGTCTATGTCACTGACCAGACCTGCTAATGTGCCAAAGCCTCGATAGGGTTGAATCCATAAATCTGGATTGAGCGTATTCCGATAATCGTAGACATCACCAACGCGAACTTCAAAATGCAAATGTGGACCCACTGCAATGCCACTATCACCCACTCGCCCGACACGCTGACCCGCTAATAATACTTGTCCCTCACTGACTGCTACATCTTGCATGTGGGCGTAGAGTGTGTAGACAGGTAAACCATCTGGTGACTGAAAGGGGTGTTCAATGACAACCAAATTGCCATAATAATCCCGTCTGGGTCCGAACAGAATCGCTGTATCAACTCCGGCAAATACCACACGCCCTTCTGCCGCCGAAAAAACGGGTGTAAAACGTGAATTAGCGAATTCTACTCCTAGATGAACTTCACGAGTGCCAAATTGTGTTCCACCATAAGGATAGGTGCGGTCAAGCCAATGAGTATTGCCATCTTCTTGTGCGATAGGTCGTTGAAGCCAATAATGGTCTACTTGAGCCAATGTGGGCGTAATCGTGGGTAATGCTGTTTCAGTTGGTGTATCGGTTACTGTCGGGATGGGTGTCATTGTATCTGTTACGGTTGGTAGAATTAACGTCGGCTGAGGTGTATGTGATTCTGTAGCAGTTGGTACAGATGTTGGACTTGCCAGCGCAACAGTTGGAATCGGTGTAAATGATAGTGACAGGGCTACAATATCGTCTGTCGCTGTTAGGGTAATTGTTGGTTCAAGTGTGGTGGTTTGGCAAGCCGACAGCCCTACCATAACAATTCCAATCAACAAAAACTGACGTACCCACTGATGGATTACAATATTAGTCACCACTCGTATCTGGATTATCCTCATCTACAAATTCAGGATTTGTGGGTCGCGCATTGCCTCGTGGCGGATGAGTCGATAAGCGTGCCAAATCATCATCCGTGATTTCTTTACCGTTGAAGCGGTCATACATCGTCGGGTTTTCGATACGGTCTACAGCATAGCGCCAACGACCTGCGCCTGTCTCGCGCAATACAGAACGACAGACATCACAACGCACCGTGCGTCGTGTTTGTGGTATACCCAATAAGCGTCCGAGTTTTTCTTCTACTGTCAACCCACCGCGATTACACACGGGACAGTCATCAATCACAAAGCCATCACGATAGCGGTCTGCTGCGACTAATCCACGCCAGAACAAGAAGATATAGCCCAACACAAGAAACAGAATGCTTATTCCAATAAGCGCCTCAACAGGAAAGCTGAAACCCCCTTCACCATCTTCTGGGACAGTCTCAGCCACAATTGATTCGGTTGGGATAGCTGTTTCTGGCAAGACAATCGCTTGTTCACTCGCTTCCTCAGTTGGGGTATCACTCGGTATCGGTGTATCTGTTAGTGTTTCGCTCGGCACCGGTGTATCTGTTGACGTTTCACTTGGCACCGGTGTATCTGTTGACGTTTCACTTGGCACCGGTGTATCTGTTGACGTTTCACTTGGCACAGGCGTATCTGTTGACGTTTCACTTGGCACAGGCGTATCTGTTGACGTTTCACTTGGCACAGGCGTATCTGTTGACGTTTCACTTGGCACCGGTGTATCTGTTGACGTTTCACTCGGCACCGGTGTATCTGTTGACGTTTCACTCGGTATCGGCGTATCTGTTGACGTTTCACCCGGTATCGGTGTATCTGTCGGCGTTTCACTTGGCACCGGTGTATCTGTCGGCGTTTCGCTCGGTATCGGTGTATCTGTCGGCGTTTCACTTGGCACCGGTGTATCTGTTGACGTTTCACTTGGCACCGGCGTATCTGTTGACGTTTCACTTGGCACCGGTGTATCTGTTGACGTTTCACTTGGCACCGGTGTATCTGTTGACGTTTCACTAGGAGAACGGAAGAGAACACAACTGTACT